>DASQVN010000571.1:0-2471 GCA_035640755.1 Rhodopila sp. | reverse complement strand
CCCCCGCAGCGGCACCCTGCTCGGCGGCGGTGCCACACCATCCGTCGCCCACCGGTCCATCGCATCCGAATGCGCCCGGAACAGCATCGATGTCGCCACAGTATTGGAGAAGTTGTGCCCCACCCCAAGCTGCGGCGCCTTCAGCAGCGGATTGGCCGAGTGCTGCGAGCTCGCCCAGAAATACACCCGCACGTTCTCCGGCTGCGCCAGGTCGTTCCCCAGCGTATCCGTATGCACCAGCGATCCACGCCGCACCCAGTATTCCGACGCTGTCTGCGTATGAAGCACCAACGGATCGGTTCCAGGCCGCTTCAGGATCGCATCCTCCTGCCCCGTAAGGTGATCGACCGACCACGCGTAGGAGAACGGGAACGAATCCGCGATATTGAAATGGTCCTCATACTGCTGCCCGCCCGAGACGATCGGACTGGCAAACCGGTGGTTCAGCCATTTCCGCCCCGCCCCCGCCACATGCGGCATGATGCCGTCGAACACCCGCCGCCCCTCGGCGTCCGCATTGAACCCGCGATAGACGAAATCCCGCAGGCACCGCCCCGTCTGCGACCGCCCCCAACCATAGACCTTCTCGGTCCCTGCCAGCGGATTCCCCTCGCCCGACTCGTATTTCAGGAAACTGACGAAATCCCGCACCGCGATATGGCCGAGCCCCATCACCTTCGGGTCACGGGCGGTATAGACCAGTTCATAAATCCACCCCGGCTGGAACCTCGCGGGGTAGTGAATAAAAGTTTCCGACGCAACAACCGAGCGCTCCACCCCGGCGCTCTCTCCGCCAACCCCCTTTACCTCCAGCGCAAAGTCCCATTCCGATTCCGGTATCACCTCCGGCGTGTCATACGGGTAGCGCCGCCGCGTGAACACCGCGTCCCGCTTGTCCCGGCTCGCAACGGGATACGACCACGCGGCGACCCGCCCGCTCAGCGGCATCGTCGTCCCGGCCGGCGCATCGACGATGAACTCGGTCCGCACTCGCCCCGTGATCGGCTCTCCCCGGTCCGACGCCATAGGCACATCCAGCACCAGCCGCCCGTCCCCCGGCAGGATGTCGCCCTCCCATGCCAGCCACACGATGGCGTAACCCCGCCGCATCAGGAACCCGTTCCCCGCGTGCTCCAGCGTCAGCGGAGCATTGCTGTGCACCGCATCGTTGAAGAACTGCAGCGCCCGCTTGTTCCCGCGGTTGCCGTAGTCGAACAGCACCCGCCGGTTGCCCCGCTCGGCGCCGACCGGCTGCAGGATCATGAAATCCGCCGCGAACCGCACCAGCCCGTCCGCCCCTTGGGGGGCCTTGTCGAGATCGACCACGTCCGCCTGCGCCGGCGCCACGGGATCAACCGCAAACAGCACCCGTCCCGTCAGCCGCTCATACGCGCCCACATCCCCAAACGCGTGGCCGTCCGCGAACAAGCACCGCTCATCCACCCGCACCTGCAACCCCATCCCTCGCCTCCCCCATCACATCGCCGACGCCGCACGCCGCTCCCGCGGCACAAACCGCCCCCGACCACGACGCCGGGAATCGCGGTTCTCATGGCGCGACTGGAACCGTGCCCTCCGCGACGGTACGGTGCAGCACCCGCCAGTGCCGGGTCATTCCCGGATGCGGCAGCGCCCGGTGCAGTAGGCAGCGGTTGTCCCACAGCACCAGGTCACCCGGCCGCCACATATGCGTATAGACAAACCGAGGCTGCGTGCAGTGCGCCATCAAATCCCGCAGCAGCGCCCGCCCGTGCGCCTTGTCCAGCCCGATAATGTGCGACGCGTGGCTGCCGAGGTACAGCGCCGCCCGCCCGCTCTCCGGATGCACCCGCGCCAGCGGATGCTCGACCGGCGGCCGCTCCTGCTTCTGCTCCTCGGTCGCCGGCGGTGCGCCGCAGTTCAGCCGGCTCGCCTCCCAGCTATGCACCACGCGCGGCCGGTTCGCGCGCGCCCGCGTCGCCGGATCCAGCGCCTCATACGCCTTCGCCGTATGGGCGAACTGCGTCTCTCCACCGGTGGGCGGCAACTCCACCGCATGCAGCATCGTCATCAGCGATGATACCGCATGATAGGACTTGTCGCTGTGCCAGAAGTAGTTGCCACGCTCCCGCAGCTTGTCGGTCGGATGCCCGGTCTCGTCCAGGTTCGAGACCTCGTGCACCGGCGCATAGCGAGCCGGGTCGATATGCCGGCCGCCCCGCTCATCCCAGCCCCGCTCATCCCAGATAGTCCCGCAGCAGGATGCCCCAGCCGAACACCGGGTCAGTGACCCCGACCAGCCGCAGCACGCCCCACAGGCTGACCTGGTTCGTTGTGAGCACCGGCTTGCCGATCGCCGACTCCAGGCGCTCGACGATACCCAGCGTCGCCCAGTTGCCGCACGCCAGCATCACCGCCTGCGCCTCCTGCTGATCGACTGCGACCGCCATATCATACGCCGTCTGCTGATCAGCACGCCGATCTCCAGGTTG
>DASQVN010000570.1:0-3174 GCA_035640755.1 Rhodopila sp. | reverse complement strand
GGGTCGTGACCGGATCGACGATCCGCGCGTAGTCGACGCGCCCGGACAGTATGGCCGAACCCAGCTCGGTCGAGAACGGCAGCGCGTGATAGAACTCGATGCCGTCCAGATACGGCAGGCCCCGGTTCCAGTACGCCGTGTTCCTTTCCATCACCCAGACTTCGTTTTCGACCCGCCGTTTCGACTTGTACGGTCCGGTGCCCGGATAGACTTCAACCTTGCGCAGGTTGTAGTTGTTGTCCTCCAGCGTCTTCTTGCGCACGATCACGTTCCAGCCGCTGGCGATCGCCGACATGATGAAGTTTGCCGGCCGCGGCTCGGACAGCTTGAACTGGACTGTATATTTGTCGGGCGTCGTGATCTCCTCGACGGTCGTGAACAGGATGCTGCGCGGGATCAGGATGCCCTGCGGCGGCTTCCGGATGCGGTCGAATGTCGCCTTTACATCGTCTGCGGTCAGTTCGGCACCGTCGTGGAACTGCACGCCCCTGCGCAGCATGAACGTGTACGTCCTGCCGTCCTTGGCGATATCCCAGCTATGCGCCAGATCCGGGATGATGGTCTTGCCGCTGTCGCGCGGATCGCGCCGGATCAGGTTGTCGAACATGCAGCCCTGGCAACCAAGGCTGTTGATGGTGCCCGACTGATGCACATCGAAATGCGGCGGACGGCTGGTGATCGCATAGCGCAGCACACCGCCGCGCTTCGGATTCGGCTCCGGCGCCGCAAGCTGGAAGCTGGATCCATCGAACTGCAACGGCACATCCGCCGCCAGCCCGTAGCGCGGCGCAAGGCCATAGGCCGCCGCTACGGCCGCCGCACCGGCCTGAAGCAGGTCGCGTCGCCGCCATCCCGCCCAGGCGGGACTTATCCGGTCCATGATGTGCCTCCCCCATTTGTCTTTCTTTATGATCGGCGCTGTGCTCTCATGGCACACTCGTCAGATCTTTAAGACACCATAACAGACGGGGGACAGGGAGTCACTTCTTGAGTCAGGCCATGTTGGCGGCCGCTCAGGTCGGCGCGCCGGGTGCTGCGCCGCTTCTGGAGGTCGTCGATCTCAAGACACATTTCTTCACCGCGGCCGGCACGATCCCGGCGGTGAACGGCGTCTCCTGCGAGGTCCGGGCCGGCGAAACCCTCGGCATCGTTGGCGAATCCGGCTGCGGCAAGAGCGTGACCGCGCTTTCGATCCTGCGCCTGGTGGCCAGCCCGCCCGGCCGGATCGTCGGCGGCGCCATCCGCTTCCAGGGCGTCAACCTACTCGATCTGCCCGAAGCGGAGATGGAGCGTATCCGCGGCAACGAGATCGCGATGGTCTTCCAAGAGCCGATGACGTCGCTCAACCCGCTGCAGACCGCCGGACACCAGATCGCCGAGGCGATCGCCCTGCACCAGCGCCTGCCGCGCCGCGCCGCCATGGACAAGGCCGTGGAGATGCTCAGGCGGGTGCACATCCCCGACCCCGAACGCCGAGCCCGCGCCTATCCGCACCAGCTTTCCGGCGGCATGCGCCAACGCGTGATGATCGCCATGGCGCTGTCCTGCGATCCCAAGCTGCTGATCGCCGATGAGCCGACGACCGCGCTCGACGTGACGATCCAGGCGCAAATCCTCGATCTGATGCGCGAGCTGCGCGAAACCCTCGGCACCGCAATGATCCTGATCACCCACGACATGGGTGTCGTGGCCGAGAACGCCGACCGCGTCGCGGTCATGTATGCCGGGCGCAAGGTGGAGGAAGCACCGGTGGACGATCTGTTCGACCGGCCGGCGCACCCCTATACGCGGGGGCTGCTCGCCTCCATCCCGCATGCCGACCCGGCGCTGCGCGGCAACGCAGGCTCCCGCCTCAACGAGATCAAGGGCATGGTCCCGGTGCTGTCGCAGCTGCCGCGCGGCTGTGCGTTCGCGCCGCGCTGCGGTCTCGCCACAAGCCAGTGCATGGAAGCGGCTCCGGAGCTCAGGCCGTTGCGGGACGGGCACCTTGTGGCCTGCTGGCAGGCCAGCGCCCCGGCCCAGGCGGCGGCCTGAGCAGATGCCGGCCCTGCTGGAGGTTTGCGACCTCAAGAAGCATTTCCCGATCCATCGGGGCCTGTTCTCCCGCGCGGCCGGACAGGTTCGCGCGGTCGATGGCATATCGTTTCATATCAAACGAGGCGAGACGCTTGGCCTGGTCGGGGAAACCGGTTGCGGCAAGTCCACCGCGGGCCGCACCGTGCTGCGGCTGCTGGAGCCGACATCAGGCCGGATTGTGATGGACGGACAGGACATCACCACTCTGCACGGGCAGGCACTGCTGCCGTTCCGCAGGCGCATGCAGATGATCCACCAGGACCCCTATGCCTCGCTCAATCCCCGCATGACCGCTGGCGACATCGTGGCCGAACCGCTGGCGATCCATCGCGCCTGCCCGCCGGGGGAGCGCATGGAGCGGGTGGCAGAGCTGTTCTCCCGCGTCGGGCTGCGGCCGCACCTGATGCGGTGCTACCCCCATGAGTTCTCCGGCGGCCAACGCCAGCGCATCGGCATCGCCCGTGCACTGGCGCTGCACCCGGACCTGATCATCGGCGACGAGCCGGTCTCCGCGCTGGACGTCTCGATCCAGGCGCAGATCATTAATCTCATGATGGACCTGCAGGACGAGTACGGGCTGTCCTATCTGTTCGTGGCGCATGATCTCAGCGTGGTGCAGCACATCAGTCAGCGAATTGCGGTCATGTACCTCGGCCGGATTGTCGAGATCGCCGGCAAGGACGATCTTTTCGCGGCACCGCTGCATCCCTACACCGAAGCATTGCTGTCGGCCGTGCCGGTTCCCAAGGCCGGGTCACGCGGGCGCCGGCGGACGATCCTGACAGGCGACGTGCCGAGCCCGGTCAGTCCGCCGGCCGGCTGTCATTTCCATACAAGGTGCCCCTATGCGATGGCACGCTGCCGCACCGATCCTCCGGCCCTGCGGGAGGTCTTTCCCGGCCATATGGTTGCCTGCCATCTGCATGATGACGGCGCGCGTTTGCCTTTGGGTACGATGGAGGAGGTTGGCGTCCCGGGTGCGACGGAGCTGAGAACTGTAAGATCGCGCTGATCCGGTAGCCGACTCGTGGGCAGGCGATAGTCACGCATCCGCCGCGAGCTTGGCGACGCCTCTGTTAACCTCAAGCATACTATCGT
>DASQVN010000569.1:0-3072 GCA_035640755.1 Rhodopila sp. | reverse complement strand
CCTCCTCGACATCGCGGATCCGATCCTTGCCAAAGTAGATGTCGCTTCCGATAAAGAACGTCGGCGACCCGAACGTGCCGCGCTCGACCGAGCGCTCCGTGTTCGCCAAAAGCTCGTTCTTCACCTCGGTGTCCTGCGTCATGGCGATGATCTGTTCCGCATCCAGTCCGGAGCCGGTCAGCGCCGCGCGTAGCACTGCGGGATCATCCATTTTCTTCGGCTCCTGCCACATATGGCGGAAGACCTCATCCACGTAGCGCTCGAAGATGCCCAACCGGCGGGCGGCGACGGCGCCCCGCATCAGGACCAACGTATTGACCGGGAAGAACGGGTTGGGCCTGAACCCGGTGATGCCATGCCGGCGGATGAAACGTTCGGTTTCCAGCCGGTCATATTCAGGCTTGTTCCGGATCCCGGCGAACGCCTCGGCCGGCGATCGGTTGCCGGTCAGCTTGAACACGCCGCCCAGCAGGATGGGAACGTACTCGAACCGGGCGCCGGTCCGCCGCTCGATACCCGGAATCACCAGGTGACTGAGATAGGCGTTCGGGCTGCCGAAGTCGAAATGGAACTCGACAATGGTCATGGCGTCACCACCTTTCCCCGGACGGGCGGATTTCCATCTCAAAGGTCCACGCGTCGCGTGGTTGACAATACAACTGCCAGTACGCGTCGGCGACTGACTCAGGCCGCATCAGCCGGTTGGGGTCCAGAGTCCGCAGCGCGTCGTCGCCCTCGCGCTGGCGAATTCGTTCGCGAACCCATTCTGTATCCACGCCCGAGTCGATGACCAGGTGGGCGACGTGGATGTTGCGTGGCCCGAGCTCCCATGCGGCGCTCTGCGCAACGGCGCGGAGTCCGAACTTGGCGGATGCGAACGCAGCAAAACCGGCGCCCCCGCGCAGGCTGGCAGTCGCGCCGGTGAAAAATATCGCACCGCGCCCCCGCGGCAGCATCAGCCGAGCGGCCTCGCGCCCGGTCAGGAAGCCGCCGTAGCACGCCATCTCCCAGACTTTGCGGAATACCCGTTCGGTCGTGTCCGTAAGTGCAAAATTGACGTTGGCGCCAATATTGAAGATGCAGACCTCCAGCGGCGCCTGGTGCTCCGCCTCCTGCAGGAAGGCGGTGATGTCGTCCTCCTTCCGTGCATCGAGCGAGCGCCCGAAGGCGCGTCCGCCGGCGCCTTCGATGGCCTGCAGCAGGGGACCGAGCTTCTCCCCGTTGCGGCGCCCGGCGAAGACCGTGAAGCCTTCGGCTGCGAATTTCTTCGCGATGGCGCTGCCGATAGAGTCGCCCGCGCCGATCACCGCAGCGGTGGCCTCTCTCCGTTTCGTCCCTGCACCTCCTGCCGGGCATCGGGCCGGCCGCATCAGCTTTCCAACTGCCTATATGGGAGGTCGCCCGCCAGCGGAATGCCGCCACTCAATGCATGACATGGCGTCATGCGAACCTGACAAACTGTCCTTTGTGTCTGCCGCGTCCAGACACCACCTCCCGCTTGATACTCGAACCCGAGGAGTTCTCTCATGGCATCCGCTGCGGTCCACTCGCTGACAAATCGTCAGGTCGCGGTTCCCCGGCCGAAGTCCCACGCCCGCCATCCGCTGCGCGCCCTTGCCCGCCTGTTCCACCGCTGGCAGGCCCGCAACCTGGAACGCCGCAACCTGGAACTGTTCGATCAGCGCGATCTGGATGAGCTTCGCCTCTCCCGTTGGCAGATCGAGCACGAACTCTCCCGGCACTTCTGGGAGCCCTGATCCAATATTCCGTCACACAGCCAACCAACGGAGTCCACTGTCATGAGCGCCCATGCCGCAGTCACCGACCGCCCGAGCCTGCGCTTCTACGTCGAGGCCGACCTCAACTATCTCACGCCGATGACGGAACGGCCACGCAACTATACCTTCGACCCGCCGCCCGGCGTCCCGCGGTCCAACACCACGCATGAGAGCCATCGCGTCAGGATCTACGGCCTGCGTGGCATCGAGGATGAGGTGTCACTGGATCAACAGGGTTTCGCGGTGCTGCGCTACCGAAGCGCCGTCAAGGACTTCTACAATGACGAGGAGGTCCGCAGCGTCTACTACCCCGAAGCCGAACGGGTGATCGCTGAAGCGACCGGCGCTGACCGCGTCTTCATCTTCGACCATACCGTCCGCCGCCGTGTGCGCGGCGCCGAGGATCGCGCGCCCGATGCACCGAGGCAGCCGGCGACCCGGGTGCACGTCGATCACACCGCCAGGTCCGGGCCGCAGCGGGTGCGCGACTTCTTCGGTGACGAGGCCGAGGCTCTTTTGAAAGGCCGAGTGCAGGTCATCAACCTCTGGCGCCCGATACGCGGGCCCCTGCAGGACGCACCGCTGGCCGTGTGCAATGCGCAGTCGGTGAAGCCGTCCGATCTGATCCCCTCCGACCTCGTGTACCGGGATCGTGTCGGTGAGACCTATGGCGTGACGTTCAACCCGGAACACCGCTGGTTCTACCTGCCCAAGATGCAGCCAACGGAAGCGTTGCTGCTCAAGTGCTACGACTCCCTCACCGACGGCCGGGCCCGCTTCGCCCCGCACACCGCGTTCGACGACCCAACCGCCCCGGCCGACCCGTTGCCCCGGGAGAGCATCGAGCTGCGAACATTGGTATTCCACGCCACGTAGGCGGTGCGGGCAAGGGAACGACCGTCCGCGCGTCCCCTCCTTACTGTCATGGGCGGATCGGGTCACAACGCGAGCCGATCCGCCCATCCGCACGTCGATCGTGGTGCGGGCACAGCCGCAAACGCCCGCAGCTTACCTCGCCAGCGGCACCGTCCACGCGTCGTACTCATACACCCAGTCGGCATCATGTGGATGTCGGAGCCACGTATTCTGTGCCGAGGTCTGCTGAATCCGCGACGTCCGCGGCTTGCGCGTCGCTTCATAGCGCAGCAATGCCTGATGCACGCCGTCGCGGTCCACGCCCTGCAGGCAGCGCGACAGCACCGCGGCATCCTCGATCGCGGTCGATGCCCCTTGCGCCATATACGGCGTCATCGGATGACACGCATCGCCCAACAGCGCGACATTCCCCTCCACC
>DASQVN010000568.1:0-4810 GCA_035640755.1 Rhodopila sp. | reverse complement strand
GCGGTGCCAGACTGGGTCCGGCACGGGCATATGCCCGGTGCGGCGGAAGGCGAGCATCGTGTCCCGGGTTGTCTCTGGGTTGCGTTCCAACAACTCGAACAGGACGCGCTCGAAGTTGGAGCTGACCTGGATGTCCATGCTGGGGGACAGCGAGGGCTCGACCGGGGCGACGGACATGTCGTTGCCGGCGAGGAACCGGGCGAGGATGTCGTTGCGGTTGGAAGCGACGATCAGGCGGGCGATGGGCAGGCCCATGCGGCGGGCGGCCCAGGCGGCGAGGACGTTGCCGAAGTTGCCGGTGGGGACGCTGAAGGCGACCTCCCACTCCGGCGCGCCGAGGGCGAGGGCGGCGGCGACGTAATAGGGGATCTGGGCGGCGATGCGGGCCCAGTTGATGGAGTTCACGGCCGAGAGGCGCATTTCGACGCGGAATGCGGTGTCGGCGAACATCGCCTTCACCAGGTCCTGGCAGTCGTCGAAGGTGCCCTCGATGGCGATGTTGCCAACGTTGGGGGCGTTGACGGTGGTCATCTGCCGGCGCTGCACTTCACTGGTACGGCCATGCGGATGCAGGATCATGATGTCGATGTGGCTGCGGTTGGCGCAGGCCTCGATGGCGGCGGAGCCGGTGTCGCCGGAGGTGGCGCCGACGATGGTGACGCGGGCGTTGCGCTGGGTCAGCACATGGTCGAACAGGCGGCCGAGGACCTGCATCGCCATGTCCTTGAAGGCGAGGGTGGGGCCGTGGAACAGCTCCTGCACAAAAAGGCCGGTTTCGAGCTGGATCAGGGGCACGATGGCGGGGTGGTCGAAGCCGGCGTAGGCGTCGCGGCAGATGCTGCGCAGCTTCTCGAACGGGATGGCGGTGCCGATAAAGGGCTGCATCACGCGGGCGGCGAGCTCGCCATAGGGCAGGCCGCGCAGGGAGCGCCAGTCGGCAGGGGTGAAGTGCGGCCAGGTTTCGGGGACGAACAGCCCGCCATCCTCGGCCAGGCCGGCCAGCAGCACGTCGGCGAAGTCGCGCGCGGGTGCCTGCCCGCGGGTGGAGATGTAGCGCATGGCGGGGTTTTACGTGGTTAACGGAGGCAAGCCCAGCGCTGCTTGTTCCGGAGGCATGAAGGTGTTACCGGGGTGCCGGGGCGGACCGAGGGCGTCACGGCCTGCTGTATCTGGATTGGGGGAGGCGAGGGTCGGTAATCTCTGCGAGCCGTATGGGTGGGTGCGGCACTTGCCGACCCCTGGACTGCTCCCGGTCCTGGGGCTTGTGCCGTAGCGGTGGGGCAGGGATCAAGACTTTTGTAGCACCAAGCCTCAAGGTGCATGTCGGCGACGGCCCGCCTGCGCCAGACTCGCGGCAGTCGCTCCGGCAGGCCACTCCATGTCAGTTCCTATACCACTCGCTCGGATACAATGACCACCCGCTCGGATACAATCCCGCTTCGGGCATGTGCGTGGTCGCGACAACGTGCAAGAGCCGTGCAGGCAGCGCGCTGCATCTAACGTGACCCGGACCCTTCGCCACGGTTAATTTTACTTAAGGCTGGCGAACACAGCCCCGCATCGTGGAAGCCCACAACCGTCCATACAGAATTTGATCCGCCGCCGCACCGCCATCTGCGGACGTGGCCTCATGGTCAATCGACCACGCCCCGCGGATGAGCAACTGAGAGGGAGGATGTGATGCCTTCGAATGGAGCGATCCGCCGTGCCCTGCGCCCTATTCTGCTGGCCTCGGCCGGCATTCTGGCCCCCACCGCCCAATCGGCAGCCCAGCCGGCAACCCAGGAGCAGCATGAACACGGCACGACGCCTGGCATTGTCGAGAACTATGGGCAGGTACATTTCCCGATTTCCTGCAGTCCGCAGGCCTAGCAGCAATTCGAGCGCGCGTTGGCGATGCTGCATTCGTTCCACTTTCCAGCGACGGGAAGAGCGTTCACGACGCTGGCCCAGTCGGAGCCAGATTGCGCCATGGCGTGGTGGGGCGTAGCGATCAGTCAACGGCTGAACCCGCTGACTCCTCCTTTCCCGCCCGAGGCGCTCGGCCGGGGGTGGGACGCCATCCAGCACGCACGTGCCGCCCCGCCGCGCACCGAGCGCGAACGGGACTGGATCGAGGCAATGGCCAACTTCTTCCAGGATTACGAGCACGTGGACCAGCACACGCGCACACTGGCCTATGAGGCCGCGATGGGGCGCCTCGCGGCAAAGTATCCTGATGACGACGAGGCGCAGATCTTCTATGCGCTCGCCATCAACGAGGCTGTTGACCTCTCAGACAAGACCTATGCGCGGCAGCTCAAGGCGGGTGCAATCCTTGAGCACATGGAGGCGAAACTGCCGGACCATCCCGGCGTCACGCACTACCTGATCCATACCTATGACTACGCCCCGCTCGCCCCGCGCGGGCTGGAGGCTGCGCGCCGCTACGCCGCTCTTGCGCCGGCATCGGGACACGCGCTGCACATGCCCTCACACATCTTCTCCACGCTCGGTTTGTGGCAAGAGGCAATCCGCGCCGACCAGGCAGCCATCGCTTCCTTCACCGAGTATTACAGTAAGATCGACCCGAAAGTGGCCGGCAATCCGACACTGATACCGCGCATTTACCATTCCGTTGACTTCCTGACCAACGCCTACATGCAACTGGCACAGGATAAGAAGGCGGCGGAACTCCTAGCACCTTACCGGGCAGTCACCGAACCGCCGCCGCTGAACTACGCCGTTCATTGCGGCTTCACCGCTGCTTTCGTGCGCTACGCCCTCGACCGCAGCGCCTGGGGCGAAGCCGCGGTACTGCCCGTGCCCAGGACACCCTACCCACAAGCCGAGTCGAACACCTGGTTCGGGCGTGCGATCGGCGCGGCGCGCAGCGGTGACCCTGTCGCTAGTAGGGCAGACCTGGAGCATATCCATGCGCTCGGTGCCAAACTCGCCGGCGCCGGCGATGCCTACTGGGCCGAGCAGGTCAAGATACAGGAAACCGCGGCGACCGCGTGGATTGCGCAAGCGGAGGGACGGACAGACGAGGCCGTCCAATCGATGCGTGCCGCGGCGGATCTCGAAGACCACACCGAAAAGCACATCGCCATGGAAAACCGTCTCTCGCCGATGCACGAGATGCTCGGCGAGATGTTCCTCGCGGTGGGCCAGCCGACCGCCGCGTTGCCGGAGTTCGAGGCATCCCGGAAGGTCGCGCCCAATCGGTACCGCTCGTTCGCCGGGGCGGCGAAGGCCGCCGCGGATATCGGCGACCATGACGCGGCGCGGGTATGGAACAAGCGGCTGCTGGAATTGACCGCCGACGCTGATACGGAACGCCCTGAGATATCCGCTGCACGGGCGCTCCTGGCCAGCAACTGAGGTTCGCGCGGACACGGCCACCGGTGCGCGGACACAGCCACTGGTACGCAGTCGCCAGTTCTCAACGCCCCTAGGCGGAATGTTACAGGCGCCGCGCCCAGATTTCCCTGGCATCGCACAGGGCCTGGGTGGGATCGCGGGGACCGCGAATTGCCATGAGGCCGAGGGTAATGGTGGCTTGGATGGTGGCCAGCGGGGTCTCGGGTATGGCCTCGCCGCGCCAGACGGCGGCGAGCAGGTCAGGCGTGTCGTTGGCTGCAGGGTGGGGCTTCAGGCCCTCGATGGCGGGCAGGGTGATGTCCTGGCGGCCGTGGTCCTGGTCCCAGGCGGCGGCGGAGGCGGGCTTGAGGGGGACACGTTCGGCTTCTCCACCACCGCCTTTCAGCACCAACAGGCGGCGCCGCTGCATGCGCTCGGCGACGCCGAGGTGGACGTTGATATAGGGCGGGTGGAAGACGCCATCGACGCCGCAGGGGGCGTCGGCGGGGTTCAGTAGGCGGGCGGCGGTATTCACCGGGGAGCGCAGGCCGAACAGGGCGCGCAGGCCAATAAGGCGGTCGAGCTCGGGGGAGAGGGCACGGAGCGGGAGATAGGCGAAGGTGCCGCTGTGCAGGGCGTCGGCCAGGGTTTCGGCGGGGCGCAGGCCGAGGGCGGCCAGGCCGGTTTCGACCGGGATGCCGGACGAGAAATCGTTGGAGCCGTGCATCAGCACGCGGATGCCGGAGCGGGCGAGGGCGAGGGCGGCGAGCAGGAACCATGGCGCGCCGCGGGTGCGGCCGGCGCCGTAGGAGGGCCAGTCGAGGTCGATGCCGGTGCCAGTGATGCCGGTGGCGGTGCTGCCCAAATGCGCGTGGGCGCGGGCGGCCTCGACGACGCCGGTGATCTCGTCGGCGTCCTCGCCCCGGTAGCGGAGCAGCATGAGGAAGGCGCCAACCTGGTGGGGATCGGCCTCGCCACGGAGCACCATGCCGAAGGCATCGCGTGCCTCCTCGCGGGTCAGGGCGCGGGAGCGGCCGGGGCCTCGGCCGAGGATGGCGACATAGCTTGCGAAGCGGGCGTGGACCTCGGTCATGCTGCCGGAGTGTTGGTCAGCATGGCGCGGATGTCGGGCAGGTGTTCGTTGCCCCAGAACATCTCATTGTTCAGGACGAAGGTTGGGACGCCGAAGATGCCCTCGTCCTCGGCCTTGAGGCGCGCGGCCTCAACCTGGGCGAGGCCGTCCGGAACCCAGGCTGCGAAGGCGGTAGGGTCGGCGCCGGCCTCGGCGAGGATGGCGGAGAGGGCGGCCTGATCCTCGATGTCGAGTTCGCGCCGCCAGAAGCGGTCGAAGACCGTGTCATGGTATCGGCGGAACACGGCATCGCCTGCGGTTCGGGCGAACAGCATGCCAGCGGCGGCGAGGCGCGAGTCGAAGATCTTCAGGGGCGCGCGTAACGGGAGGCCACGC
>DASQVN010000567.1:0-10069 GCA_035640755.1 Rhodopila sp. | reverse complement strand
GGGTTGCTGCCCACCGAGTGGCTGATCATCGCCACGCGCCCGGCGTCAGCCTGAGTTCGGCTCCGCCGCCCGCCGCACATACCCGTAGCGCAGGTTGCTGGGGGTGGGACCGTGGCGCAGGTAGTCCTCCTTCAGCGCGGCGAACCGGTCCGGCCGCGCGAGCTCGGCATGGCGGTCGTAGCCGAAGATGCGGAATCCGTTCTCGGCCAGGATCGCGCGTTTCACCGGCCCATCCGCGGAGCCGAGTGGGGCGAACCCGTGGGCTTTCTGCATGTCCTCGGGGATTTCGAGCCGGCGCAGTCCCTCGATCTGCCATTGCGGCGCGCCGGTCCACACCGCATCGGTGCCCCAGATGATGTGATCGGCGCCAAGCCCCTTGACCAGCGTGCCCATCAGCGCCGCCGCCAACCGCGGTTCGGCAATGCTCGTGTAGGCAAACAACTGCCCGAGGTCGCCATAGACGTTGCTGACGCCGTACTTTTCCGGGATTTCGGCCAGGTCGCTGACCCAGGAGCTGCGGCCGGTTTGGTCCCATTCCGCCATCGCCTCCGCCGGCGAGCCGCCGACATGGCGGTACCCCGAGTGGTAGATGACGAAATTGAGTTGCGGCCAGTCCTTCGCCGCCCGCCCGACATCGCTGACATCGGCATAGGCGCGCAAATTGGGGACCCGCTGCTCCACCGAGGGCGGAAACAGCCCCTTGTGGATGCAGACGTTGCGGATGCCGGCCTTGGCCATCCGCTCATAGGCCGGGTACATCAGCTTCTCGTCATCCAGCCGCCAGGGATAGTGGCTCGTCTCCTTGTGGGTGTTGTCGCCGACGGTGTAGCCCTTCCACCCGTCCGGCCGGAGCTCGGCGCAGGCGTGCTCGACGCCCTCCAGCCAGCCGGGCTGGCCGGGCGTGATGGTGTAGTGCGCCAGCAGCCGCCTTGCGCCAGCCGCGCGGTTCACCCGCTCGCGTGTCTGGAACACCATCTCATTGGTCAGGAACCAGTCCTGCGGAATGTCGGAGGGGGAGTTGGTGAGCAGTGCCACCTTGGTGTCGCTGTCGAGGAATATCTCCTTGAAGTAGTTGTCGAACTTCAGGTCGGCGATGGTCTGCTCCTGACCGCCGAGCTCCTTGTTCCAGCCGGCGCGGCCGACCGCGTTGCGCATGGCGACGAAGTTCGTGAGCCGGGTGTCGTCACGCAGGAAATGCGTGTGGGCGTCGAACACGTCCTGGCCGCGCAGGCGGATGGCGCGCTCCTCGGCCATTTCCGGCGTCGCCGCCTCGGCTTCCGAGGCGTCGAACACCGGGCCGTATACCCGGTTCATCGCGACGAACGCGGCGGCCATGCCGGCGGCGGTCTGGAAGAAGCGCCGGCGGCTGAGCCCGTGGCGCTTGGCCAGCCGGCTGCCTTCCTCTGCCAGCAGGTCCTCGACCTGCTTCTGGCGCTTCGTCTGCGGCTCGGGGAAGTACTCGTCGCTGGAGACGATCTGGGTCGGGATCGGGAACCGGTGCGGCAGGTCCTCGGCCGGGAAGAGCTGCGCGCGTTCCGCGTCACTCAGCAGGTTCATGGTGTTGTCCTCTTGGGCGTTGTCCTCTGGCTTCTATGCCTGGATTGGCTTGGGCATGGTCAGGAAGGACTGCATCACGTGCCACAGCGCGGCGCGCGCGAGGCTCATGGTCACCGCATGCGCTGCCCCCGCGATCTGGACGTACTGCTTGTCGGCACCGGGGAGGCGGGCGAAGAAGTCGAGCAGGTCGTCCTGGGTGGAGATGCCGTCGTACTGGCCGCGCACGATCAGCACCGGGCATGGCACCCTGGCGGGATCGACCAGCGGCAGGTTGGCGGTCATATCCAGGTACGTGCCGGTGGGGACGGTATCGCCGTTCGGCATCTCTGCCTGGATCAGCGCTTCCGGCACGCGCGGGTCGGAGGTGCCGGGCTTGTCGCGGGTGAAAATGCTGCGGATCATGTCCGGTCCGCGCGGGCGGCGGTTGTGGGTCCGATAATACTCGGTCTGCTCGGCCCGCTTGGCGAGGGTGGGCGAGCCTTTGCCGGTATAGGTGAAGGCTTCCAGCACCAGGCGCTCGACACGCTCGGGTGCCGCTTCGGCATAGGCGGCGGCACGGATCGCCCCGCTGCTCTCACCCATGAAGTGGAATCTCTCCGCGCCGGTCTGGCGCGCCACAACGGGCACGGCTGACTTGAGGTCGGCGACGCCGGAGGCGATGTCGGAATTGCCGCTGGTGACGGTCGATTTGCCGTAGCCCTCGAAGTCCATGGTCCAGACGTCGAAGCCGGAGCGGGCGAACACGTTCATCAGCGAGTACTCGCCGGCGCCGGGCACCGTCAGGTCGAAGCTGGGCAATGCGGAAACCGAGGAGCCGTGCACCAGGAAGAGCACCGGCAGCGGCGCCTCCCCTGCGCGCGGCGCGGTTTGGAGCTTGCGGTAGAGCTGGAGGGTGACGTCACCTTTCCGGGCCTGGTAGCGCGAGGTCCAGAAGGTCTCGGGCGCCGCTGCGGCAGTCCCGGCGGCAAGAAGCGGCAGGCCGGCGATGATGGTGCGGCGGCCGGCGGCAAGGCTGTGTCCTGGCATATCCCGCCCTCGGTTGGTGTCTGGAGTGCGGGAATATGAGAACTGCTTCGGGTGGTTCGTCCAGAGTGGGGCGTCGCCCAGTGGCTGGATCGGGTGGAACTGGACGGGTTCGCGGTTGGCTGATCCCGGTTGCCTGGTCGCATCGATAACAAACGTGCTTCAAACACACCGCGGTATGCAATTCTGGCGCATTTTCTTAACAATTCGTTGTTATGCTGGCATCGTGATTTCCCTCCCGCCTCGGCGCATTGCTCTATCCGGGCGGCCGGCAGCGACATGAGCGAAGCGACATGGGCGACCGGCGCAACCACTCCTGGCAGCACAGCCGCAACGCACCACGAGCAGCCGATCGCATGGAACGCCACCTCCGCACGCTTGCACCAGACCCACCGGCCCGCGTCCACGCGCCCTACCGCACGGCACGGATCATCTTCGGGTGCGTCGTCATCGCGCTGCTCTATCATTTCTTCATGGGTAGCAACGTCATCCGTGTCCTGACCGGCGGGGAGGCTCCGAATCTCCGCTTCAGCCCGGCGGGCATCCTCATGCTGTTTGCCGCGCTCTATGCGCTGATCAAGGGGCCGCTGTCGTTTCACGCGCTGTGCCGGCGATGGCCTGGGCTGGTCATCTATTTCTGCGCCATCCCGGTCTTCATGATCTATACTGTGCTGTTCAATGGGTTCAGCGGGGCTGCGTTCTATTTCGACTCGTTCTGGGCGCCGGCCTTCATGGCGATTGCCATGAAATACCTGAGTCCCCGCCAGCAGCGTGTCATCGCCCGCCTGCTGCTCTCCATCGTGGTGCTGAACATCGTCTTCGGGCTGGTGGAAAGCGCCACCCGCGACAACATATTCCCGTTCGTCAACGACAGCGCGCTGGATGCCAAGGAAATCGAGCGGACGCTTGCATCGGTCGAGGATTTCCGGGCGAATGCGTTCTACTCGCATCCCCTGACCGCCTCGCTGGTGACGGCGATGGGGCTGTTCATGGCATTTGCCATGCGTCTGTCTGCGCGGACGATGGCCACGGTCTTTGTCCTGATCTTTCTCGGGTTGCTGGCGTTCGGCGGCCGCACGGCGCTGGTGATCGCGGGTGCCGGCGCCTGCCTGACCGGCATCTCGATCGTCCTTGGCGGCCTGCTCCGGCGCACCCTGAAGCCTGGCACGATCGGCTACATCATGCTCGCCGTTCTGGTCATGCCGCTGCTGCTGGGCTACGTCATCACACAGACCAGCATCGCCGAACGCATTGTCGATACGTTCTATATGGATGACAGCGCGGAGGTGCGGGTCATCCAGTGGCAGGTGCTGGGCTACCTTGACCTCAAGAACTGGTTGTTCGGCGTACCGATGCAGGATCTGCTGGCCCTGAAGTACCAGGTCGGGCTGCATGATGCGATCGACATCGAGAACTGCTGGCTGCTGATCTTCCTCAACCAGGGCGCCATCGGGTTCGTCGCGTTCCTGGTCGTGCTCGGCGTGTTTCTCGTGCACATCGCCCGCTATCCGGGCGGGCTCTATGCCTGGGGCCTGATGCTCACCGGGCTGATCATCGATTCCGGGTCCAACTCCCTCGGCGTGCGGAGCAGTGATCTGGTGGTGGAGACGGCGATGCTGATGGCGCTTGCCGGCTTCCGGCACTATCAACCGGCGGTGCGCATGCGGCTGGCGGTGCCCAGGCAGAGCGTGCTGCTGCGCCCCGATGCGTCACGCCTGCTCGCGCCGCGGCCCGTTCCCGCGCTGCGTGGGCTGAGCGTGCGGCCGCTGCTCCGCGCCGAACTGCGATAATGAACGGCGCTGCCGCTGTGGGCTGATAAGCGGCGGTGCCGCTGTGGTCAGTCGATGGCGTCGCCTACCGCATGGATCGGCTCGCCGATCGGCTTGCCGACCACCGGCACCGCCTTCGCCGCGTCGCCGGTGACGCGGAACGGAAAGGCCACGACGCCGCAGCCCGCCAGGAACGGCGCGACGGAGGCCACGACGGCCAGGCGGAAGATCAGCAGTCGCATGGTGTCAGGCTCCTTCTCCGGCGCGGTCACAGTGTCTGGCGCGGTCACAGTGTCTCCAACAGGCCCGCCAGGAGCGCCGCGCGCGGGGCGAGATGGTCCCACAATATATGTTCGTGGCTCGCATGTGCGCCGGCGCCGGGGCAGCCGAGACCGTCCAGGGTCGGTATGCCGAGGGCTGCCGAGAAGTTGCCGTCCGAGCCGCCGCCGCGGTGCTGGCGCGGCAGTGCCAGCCCGACCCGCTGCGCGATCGCCTGCGCCTTGCCATGCAGCGCGCGGATTTCGGCGGTCTCGGCATAGGGCGGGCGGTTCATGCCGCCCTCCACGATCACCCGCGTGCCGGGGGTCTTCGCGGTCAGCCCGAGGATGCGGGCCGTCATGATTTCCCCGTCCTCGATCGAGTTCACCCGGAGGTCGATCTCGCATCCCGCGTCGGGGGCGATCACGTTCGGCCGTGAGCCACCCCAGATTGGCGCCACATTCAGCGTGATGCCGCGGTCGAGATCAACCATACGGTGCAGCTCGATGATCTGGTGCGACAGCTCGACGATGGCCGAGGCCCCGTCCTCGAACGCGCCGCCGGCGTGGGAGCCCTTGCCCTCGACGCGCAGGACGAAGCGGCCGACGCCCTTGCGCGCGGTGACGCAGGCGCCCCCTGCGCCGGCCGGCTCGGGGATCAGCACGTATGCGGACTGCGCCGCCTCCTGCTCGATCAGCCAGCGGCTGGTCGGGCTGCCGACCTCCTCATCCGGGGTCAGCAGCAGGGTGATCGGCCGGTTGGTCGGGACGCGCTGGTGCAGGATGGAGCGTACGGCGTGAAAGGCGAGGAAGCTGCCGGCCTTCATGTCGTAGATGCCCGGTCCGTGCGCCTTCTGGCCGTCGACGACGTAGGGCATCAGATCGAGCGTGCCATGCGACCACACGGTGTCGAGATGGCCGGCGAGAAGGATCGGCTGTCCCGTCCCGGCGGTGCGGGCGAGAAGGTTGTCGCCGAACCCGTCACGCCCCGGAATCCGCGTGATCGCCGCACCGGCGCGGGTCAGTTCGGCCTCCGCCACGTCGATCAGGCGGTTGACCGCAACCGGGTCGGTGGTCGGCGTTTCCATCCGCACCCAGGCGGAGAGTTCCGTCAGAAGATCGTCGGACTGGCCGACCTCGGTCGCGGGCATCATCACCTCTTCGCTGGCGGTTCAAGCCTTTGTGCAGGGCATCGGTGGCGGATTGCCGCATTTCGTGCCCACGGTCAAACAAGATGCCGAAGCAAGGGGCCAGCAATGGGTATTTCGATCGACGAGCTGCATATCGGCCAGACGGCCAGCCTTTCCAAGACCATCACGGAGGCCGACATCGCGGCCTTTGCCGCCGCGACCTCGGACACCAACCCGGTGCATTTCGACGACCAGGCGGCGCGAGAGGCCGGGTTCGAGGGGCGGATCGCGCACGGCATGCTCTCGGCCGGCCTGATCTCGGCGCTGCTGGGCACAAGCCTGCCGGGGCCGGGCACGATCTACCTGCGCCAGTCGCTGACCTTCCGCGCCCCGGTGCGGATCGGCCAGACGGTGACCGCGACCGTGGAAATTACCGATTTGAAGCCGGCGTCGAAACGCGCCACCCTGCGCACCCAATGCATGGTGGAGGGAAAGGTGGTGACCGACGGCGAAGCCCTGGTTCTGGTGCCTGTGGATGCGATAGCTGCGCGCGGCTGATGCGGATCTTTCATGACTGGCGGGAGCTTCCGCCCGATGCCCGCGGCGCCACCGTCGCACTCGGCAATTTCGACGGCGTGCACCTGGGCCACGCCGGGGTCATCCGCGCGGCGCACGCGGCCCGGCCTGACGTGCCGGTTGCTGTCCTGACGTTCGAGCCGCACCCGCGGGAGGTGTTCCGTCCCGATGATCCGCCGTTCCGGCTGACCCTGTCCGCCGAACGGGCGGACGCGCTTGCCGCGCTGGGCGTGCAGATCCTGTACGAGCTGCCGTTCGATCACGCGTTCAGCCTGACCAGCGCCGAGGATTTCGTCGTCCGGATCCTGCACCAGGGGCTGGGCGCGAAGCACCTGGCCTCGGGCCATGATTTCGCCTTCGGCCACCGGCGCGGCGGCAGCACGAGCTTCCTCGCCGCGCGGGCCGAGGCGCTGGGCATGGGCCTGACGCTGGTGCCGCCGGTGACGGATGCGGAGGGCCCGATCTCCTCCACCCGCATCCGCCGTGTGCTGCAGGACGGCTATCCGGAGCGTGCGACAGCCGACCTGGGCCGCCCGTGGACCATCCGCGGCGAGGTGATGCACGGCGACAAGCGCGGCCGCACCATTGGGTTTCCAACCGCGAACGTGCCCCTGGGGCGGCATCTGGAGCCTGCGCGGGGCGTGTATGCCGTGACCACCCGTCTGGCCGACGGGACGGTGCACAGGGGCGTCGCCAATATCGGCCGCCGTCCGACGGTCAACGCCGGCCTGGAAAGCCGGCTCGAGGTCAACATCTTCGACTTCGATGCCGACCTCTATGGGCAGGAGATCACTGTCGCGCTGCACACCTATATCCGGGCCGAGGAGAGATTCCCGGGCCTCGATGCCCTCAAGGCGCAGATCGCGGCCGACGCGGCGCAGGCGCGGGTGTTGCTGGGAGGTTGAGGTGCCTCTCCGAATGTGAGTCCACATGAGGGGTGCCATGGCTGACATCCAGCCTGATGCGCAGCACGCGGAACCCCGGCTGATTGGCGTGCGGGAACTGCGCGGCAACCTGACCAGCGTTCTGCGCCAAGTGCGGCAGGGTGCCGCGTTCCTCGTGATGTCCCGCGATCAGGTGCTGGCCGAACTGCGTCCGCCGCCGCCGGATGCGCTGCCGGAGCGGAAGCCGGGTGCACTCAGGGGCAGATCCGGATGGCGCCGGACTTCGATGTGCTGCCGCCCGATCTGCTGGCCGCCATGGAGGGTGAGGAGGCTTGAAATGCCTGCTCGGTACGCCTGCCCTGCTCTTGTGGCTGGCGGATGACCCACGCCTGGGGCCATCCGCGCGGGCAGTGATCGCGGACCCGGCGAACGATATCCTGGTCAGCGTGGTGTCACTGTGGGAGATCGTCGTCAAGATGCGCGCGGGCAAGCTGGAAGCCGACATCCGGGAGATCGCCGACGCGGTCGAGCAGGCGCGGTTCGGGTATCTCGGGCTCGGCATTCCGCACCTTCTGACGCTTGCGGGACTGCCGATCAACCATCGCGATCCGTTCGACCACCTGCTTCTCGCGCAGGCAGGCCTTCTCGTCATATGCGTGCGGAAAGCGCCGCCAGGGAAACTCTGTGCGGTCAACGCCTTGCCGCAGGCGCCTGCCGCTATCACATTGATTTAGTTCGTGCGAGGCCGAGCCATTTTGCTCCAGGGCGTCTGGAGCCGGATACCAGCCATCCTTGATCGAGGCGCTCAGCCGGGCAAAGCCGTGCCAGCCACGGGCGATCACCTTCCCGGAAAAGGTTTCCTGCGAGATGATCGGTTTCAGAACATCCGACGTCGCGCCGCGATAGCCACGCGGCAGATAGAGTTTTCGGCTGCGGATGCCGGAAACGCCGGATCATCATTCCACACAGTGGTGATTTGCCATGGATGATCATCGGGCAGGCGGCGGTGTGGCAGGGCGGCTTGTGCCCATCCGCTGAAAAGGTAGCCGATGTCGTTTTCTTCGGACCCCCCAATAGGCCGCGGGCTGATCTTTGCCGGGCCTCGCAAGGAAAGGTATTTGCCAATTAGTAATATAGCACCGGAAAAGATCAGGGGATAAGCTGCCTAAGTTGCCGATTCCATGAGATCTCAAGATACGGCCGCTTCCTACGGAGTTCAGGGCATACCCCGATAAATATCGGCATCCCGTGGAAAAGCCGCACACGCTGTCGGCAGCAGGCCACCCGGTGAAGATCAGGGTTTGTAGCGCGACTCGGGCGGCTTCACCGCAGCGCAGTGGCGCGGACGGGGTTCTGTCAGCACTTGCGCCAGCACGTATGACCCCCAGTGAGACAGCCGTCGCTCGGTCACGCGCCGGGGCCGCCCGGAACCGCGAGAGACCACGGAATTGCCTGAGGCACGCGCCAGAGCGGCGAGCCTGCTGCCGAATCAAGATCCGCGATCACCTACGCCAGCTCGGCGAGGAGGGACTTCGCATCCTGCAAATCTCTGGTGTCGAAGCCTTCAGTGAACCAGCTATATACCGGGGCAAGCAACTCATAGGCGTCCTGGCATTTGCCTTGGCTCTGCCACAGCCGTGCGAGGCTGGTCGACGTGCGCAGCTCCCAGGATTTCGCCTGCTGGCGGCGCGCCCAGGTGAGCGAGGCGAGGAAGTTTCGTTCGGCACCTGCAAGATCGCTTGTGAGCGAGAGCATCCACCCTTTGAGGCGCAGGATCTCGGCATAGCAAAGGCGTTCCTCCCACCCGGGACGTTCGATTTGAGCGATCTGCTGGTCAAGCAGTTGCAGCGCATTGTCGATGTCGCCTGTCAGCGCCATGGCTTCGGCCAGAAACGCGTTGAAGGTCGGACCACGGACCTTTGCGCCGATCGCTTCCCGAAATGCGATGCCGGCCTTGAGCGGGGCAATTGCGTCCGCGGGTTTGCCTTCCCGTATTAACGCCAGGCCACGTGTAATAGGTGCCATGCCTGCCCACAGTACGGGCAGGCTGTTCTCCCGGCCGAGCCGCTCACATTCGTCGGCGCGCTTGCGCAGGTCCTCGTGGTCAAAGCGGCGATCGAATCCATGCGCTCCCCTAGTCAGTGCAAATCCGAGGTCGAAGGGATGACCGCGCTGACGGGCGTGCGCGCCTGTTTCATTGCTCAGCCGCCATGCCTTGTCGCGGTAGCCCAGTATCCAGGTGCTCATCGAGCCGAAGATACCAGCTAGCGTTTTGGGATCATTGTTGATGACGTCCGCAAGATGGCGATGCTTTTCGTCGTCGTAGAGGTCCAGGACCTTATCAGCGTGTTCCACGGCCTTGGTGAACTCGCCCGCCCAAGTGAAGCCGTTGCAGGAAGCACAGTGTCCCGTGATCAGCAGGTCGGCATCGCCGATCGCCTCCGCGAGACGCAGCATCTCCTTCGCCCATCGCAGGGACTCCGCCACGCGCCCTTGGTTGAGGACGTTGCCGCATAGCCCCGAGAGGATCTGCGCCAGCGCGTCGTGGCGCTCAAGCGACTTCGCCAAGGCAAGCGCCGGGTGCAGGGTGGTCCAGACTTCCGGAGCTGCCGAACCCTTGAGCGCCTGCCACGCTGTGCCAAGCCGGCTGCGTAGCTCCAATTCGCTGGCGTCTCTCTCCGGTGACCTGGGCAGCGTAGCGACCAAGTCGAGCCCCTGGTTGAGATGGGCGATCGCCTCGGTCAGCGCCATGCGCTTCAATGCCAGTTCGCCGGCCCTCTGCCACCGCGGAATGGCAGCTTCGGCACGGCCCGCTGCGGTCAAGTGATGCGCCAGCACCTCGGGTTCGGTGGTGTTGATGTCCGGGAAGCGTG
>DASQVN010000566.1:0-6133 GCA_035640755.1 Rhodopila sp. | reverse complement strand
GGTAGCGCCGGGCATCAGGCAGGTGACGGTGATGCCGTCGCCGGCGACCTCATGCCGCAGGGCGAAGGCGAAGGAGTCGAGGAACGCCTTCGAGGCGTTGTACACCGCCTGGTAGGTGCCGGGCATGAAGCCGGCGATCGAGCCAGTGATCAGGATGCGGCCGCGGCGGTTGCGGCGCATGTCGCGGCCGATCTTCTGGATCAGGCAGACTGTGCCGGTGACGTTGGTGTCGATGACGCTGCGGACGGCGTTCCAGTCCTGGTCCAGGAACGCCCTGCCGAGGCCGCGGCCGGCGTTGGCCAGCAGCGCCTCGACGGGGCGGCCGGAGAGGGCGGTGTAGAGCTTGTCCACGCCGTCGGTGGTGGACAGGTCGGCCTGCACCGCCTCGGCCGAGCCGCCGAAGGCGCGGAACTGCGCGGCGGCATCGTCGATGGCGGGTTCATCGGCGCAGACCACGAGGTCGAAGCCGTTTCGGGCGCAGCATTTCGCCAGTTCATAGCCGATGCCGGTGGAGGCGCCGGTCACGACGGCCAAAGGGCGGGTGGAGGCAGTTGCCATGGGGAATCTCCGTCTCTTACGGCTTCAGCACGACCTTGATGCAGCCATCCTGCTTGTCGCGGAACGTCCTGTAGAGTTCCGGGCCTTGTTCCAGGGATGCGCGGTGGGTGATGACGAAGGACGGATCGATCTCGCCCTTCTGGATGCGCTCCAGCAGCATGGGCATGTAGTGCTGCACCGGGGTTTGGGCCATGCGGAAGGTCAGGCCGCGGTTGATGGCGGAGCCCATCGGCACCTTGTCGAGGAAGCCGCCATAGACTCCGACGATCGAGACGGTGCCGAAGTTGCGGCAGCAATGGATCGCCTGACGCAGCACGTGCGGGCGATCGGTGCCCATGAACGTGGCGACCTTCACCCGGTCCAGTATCGAATCGAAGCTGGCGGTGGCGTCGGCCTCGGTACCGACGGCGTCGATGCAGGCGTCGGCGCCGCGGCCGGAGGTGAGTTCCTGGATGCGCTCATAGACCTCCTCCTGCCGGTAATTCAGGGTGATGGCGCCGCTTTCGTGGGCCATCGCCAGGCGTTCGGGGACGGTATCGATGGCAACGACTCGTTCGGCGCCAAGGAGGAAGGCGCTGCGGATGGCGAACTGGCCGACCGGGCCACAGCCCCAGATGGCGATCGTGTCGCCGTGCTGGATATTGCAGAACTCGGCGGCCATGTAGCCGGTGGGGAAGATATCGGAGAGGAACAGCACCTGCTCGTCCGTCATGCCGTTGGGCACCTTGATCGGGCCGACATCGGCATACGGGACGCGCAGGTATTCGGCTTGGCCGCCGGCGTAGCCGCCCAGCAGGTGGGAATAGCCGAACAGGCCGGCGGGGGAGTGGCCCCACAGCTTTTCGGCCATCTTCATGTTCGGGTTCGTCCGCTCGCAGCCGGAGTAGGAGCCGCGCTTGCAGAAGAAGCATTCGCCGCAGGAGATGGTGAAGGGCACAACGACCCGGTCGCCGGCCTTCAGCTTCCTGTTCTCGGCGCCGACCTCGACCACCTCGCCCATCGTTTCGTGGCCGAGGATGTCGCCGTGCTTCATCGACGGGATGACGCCATCATAGATGTGCAGGTCGGAACCGCAGATCGCGCACGCGGTGACCTTGATGATGGCGTCACGCGAATGCTCGATTTTCGGGTCGGGGACGGAGTCGCAGCGGATGCTGCCCTTGCCATGCCATGCGAGTGCCCTCATGCTCGGCTCCGTTGCAGGGGATGCTGTGGAAAGGCCCGGCGATGTGGGGCGTTTCAGTCATAATGCTGCGATCCGGCGGCGGCATGGCGATCCGCCGACGCGTCGGCTGACGGCCGATGCAGGGCAACGCCTGCGATGACCGGGACGATGCCCTGACACTCGAACGTGCACTCCTCCCCGGTGCCGGCGCGGCAGCGTCCGGTGCCGGGAAGCTCAACAAGGTGACCCATCGATCTGCCGATCGGACAATGTCCGACCCCTGGGGAGGGTTGAATGTCCCAGCCGCCCGCTCGCTCCGCCTTGGGATCGCTTGTGCTGATTGCCGTGATCATCGGTGCCGCCAGCGCTGCGTTCGCCTACACGGCGGGCTGGCTCTCACCCGGGCGTCTGACGCCGGACCGGATGGTGGACGCGTTCACCCCCCCGACCGGCGAGCCGCTTGGCCATCGCCGGAACCATGCCAAGGGCATCTGCTTCACCGGCATCTTCGAATCAAATGGTGCCGGATCGGCGCTTTCGCGGGCGCAGGTGTTCACCCGCGGCCAATTTCCCGCGCTCGGCCGCTTCAATCTCGGCACGGCTGATGCGAATGCCCCGGATGCGACGGTCCGGGTCAGGGGGCTGGGGCTGCGGATCTCGACACCGGACGGGCAGGAATGGCGCACCGCCATGATCAATGCCCCGGTCTTCGCGGTCTCCACACCGCACGCCTTCTACGAATTGCTGCGCGCCTCAAAGAGCAAGGAGCCGGGCGCAATGAAGACATTCGCCGGCACGCATCCCGAGTTTGCGGCATTCGGCGCATGGGCCGCTGGTGCCCCGTGGACCGGCAGCTATGCGGAAGAGCGGTTCAACAGCCTCAACAGTTTCATCTTCGTCGACAATTCCGGCGGGGAGCATGCCGTGCGATGGTCGTTGCTGCCGGCGGCGCAACCCGTTCCGGTTCCGCACGATGAACTCGTGAAACGAGGGCCGGACTTCCTGGAGCAGGAGATTGCCGAGCGGGTCCGTGGCGGGCCGCAACGCTGGACCATGGTGGTGACCGTCGCCAATCCGGGCGATCCGACCGCGGACCCGAGCAAGCCCTGGCCGGACGATCGCCGGAGTGTCGAAGTGGGCACGCTGATTGTCCAGCAGATCGAGGCTGAGCGGGACGGGCCGTGCCGGGATATCAACTTCGATCCGGCCGTGCTGCCGGCCGGCATGCGGACATCGGATGACCCGTTCCCTGCCGCCCGGTCGTCTGCCTATGCGAAGTCCTTTGACCGGCGTACGGCAGAGGCCCGGGACTATCCCCGAACCGCGGCGGGAGCCAGGCCATGAGCGGGGTTCACCGACGCTTCACGGTATGGCAGCGCGCGCTGCACTGGCTGATGGCAGTCTGTATCCTGACGATGCTGTTCATTGGGGTCGGCATGGTGTCCACGGTGATGCCGAAATATCTGACGCTCGTTTCGATTCACAAACCGCTTGGCATCACCATCCTGGTGCTTGCGCTGGTCCGGCTGGTGACCCGGCTGCGCTATGGCGCGCCGCCGCTGCCGCCCGATCTGCCCGAGCCGATGAAGCTCGCGGCCTACCTGTCGCACTATGCGCTTTATGCCTTGATGATCGCGATGCCGTTGATCGGCTGGGGGATGCTGTCAGCGGCGGACTATCCGGTCGTGCTGTTCGGGGGCGTGCACCTGCCGGCGATCCTGCCGCAGAGCGACCGGCTGCACGCGCTGCTGTGGGGCGCGCATTTCTACCTTGCCTTCGTGTTCTTTGCGCTGATCCTGCTGCATGTTGCGGCGGCGCTGTTTCATGCCCTCATCCGACGGGACGGCGTGTTCGAGACGATGGCATCGGTATCGACCTCGGACCGGATCCAGGACGGGGCCGCGCCCGCCGAATGACCGGCGGTCCGGATCAATAGCAGCGATACGGATGGTAGTAGCACCACCGGTCGGGGCCGGGGCCACGGTCGATGATGATGCAGCCAGTAGCCGTGAACATCACCCCCAGCAGCAGCAACAGACTCAGCGCTCGGCGCATGCGGGACCTCCTTGCCTCGGATTGCGCAGAGGGTGGTGACGGATCCTGGCCGAAACGCGGCAAAGGCTTTCACGATGCCGCGGTTTCACCCATGCTGATCCGCATGTGCGGACGATATGCGAGTTTCCTGCCCCCCGAGGCGATGGCGCGGATCTTTGGCACGCGGAATCCGCTGCCGAATTTGAAGCCGACCTGGAACATGGCGCCGACCATGCAGGCGCCGGTTGTGCGGCGCCACCCGGAGAGCGGGGAGCGGCACCTGGATGCGCTGACCTGGGGGTTCGTGCCGGCGTTCACCAAGGACCTGAAGCAGGCCCGCCGGCCGGCGAACGCGCGGGCCGAGACGGTGGCGACCTCGGGCATGTTCCGCAACGCCATGGCGAAGCGGCGCTGCATCGTCCCGGCCTCGGCGTTCTACGAATGGAAGGCGGCGGAAGGCGGCAAACAGCCCTATGCGATTGCCCGCGCGGACGGAGAGCCGCTGGCCTTTGTCGGCATCTGGGAGGGGTGGCGCGCGCCGGACGGTGATGTGCTGCGCAGCTTCGCCATCATTACCACTACGGCGAATGCCGAGATGTCCGCCTTGCACGAGCGGATGCCGGTGATCCTGGAACGGCCGGATTGGCCCGCCTGGCTGGGGGAGCAAGAGGGCGATCCGCTGGCGCTGCTGCGGCCCTCAGCCGAGGGGGTGCTGCGGGTGTGGCCGGTGGACAGGCGGGTTAATAACGTCCGCAACGATGGTCCCGAGCTTCTGATCCCGCTTGCCGCATGAATTGCCGATAACCTTAGGAACTCGCCGCTCCGTCACGTTGTTCGGGTGCCATCAGGAGACAACGGAGAGCGGGATGGCACAGACCGTCAGCGATTTCATCTGTGAGCGGCTCTACAAATGGGGCGTGCGTACCATCTTCGGCTATCCCGGAGACGGCATCAACGGAATGATGGGGGCGCTCAACCGGATCGGCGAGGACAAGCTGCGGTTCATCCAGGTGCGGCATGAGGAGATGGCGGCGTTCATGGCGACCGCCTATGCCAAGTTCACCGGGAAGCTTGGAGTGTGCATGGCGACCTCGGGCCCTGGTGCGTCGCATCTGCTGACCGGGCTGTACGATGCGCGTCTGGATCACATGCCTGTGCTGGCGATTGCCGGGCAGCAGGCGCGCACGGCGATGGGCGGGCACTATCAGCAGGAAGTCGACCTGCAGAACATGTTCAAGGACGTGGCCGGGGCGTTCGTGCAGCAGGCCAGCGCGCCGGCGCAGGTGCGGCACCTGGTTGACCGCGCGGTGCGGATCGCGACGGGCGAGCGGAAGGTGACGGCGATCATCCTGCCGAACGACTTGCAGGAGATGCCCTACGCCGACCCGCCGCGAAAGCATGGGACGCTGCATTCCGGCATCGGCTACTGCGACCCGAAGGTTGTGCCCTATGAGGATGACCTGCGCCGCGCGGCCGAGGTGCTGAACAGCGGGAAGAAGGTAGCGATGCTGGTGGGCGCCGGCGCGCTGCAGGCCACTGATGAGGTGATCGCGGTCGCCAACAAGCTGGGCGCGGGGGTTGCCAAGGCGCTGCTGGGCAAGGCGGTGCTGCCGGATGACCTGCCTTGGGTGACGGGCTCGATCGGCCTTCTGGGTACAAAGCCGAGCTGGGAGCTGATGACGGGGTGCGATACGCTGCTGATGATCGGATCGGGCTTCCCGTATTCGGAGTTCCTGCCGAAGGAAGGCCAGGCGCGTGGCGTGCAGATCGACATCAAGGCCGACATGCTGAGCCTGCGCTATCCGATGGAGGTCAACCTGGTCGGTGATGCGCGCGACACGCTGCAGGCGCTGCTGCCGATGCTGGAGGAGAAATCCGACCGGTCCTGGCGCGACCAGATCGAGGCTGGCGTGCTGGCCTGGTGGAAGGAGCTGGAGGCGCGGGCAATGCACGGCGCCGACCCGGTGAATCCGCAGCGGGTGACGTGGGAGCTGTCGCCGCGGCTGCCGGAGCGGGCGATCGTGACCAGCGACTCCGGCTCGTGCGCGAACTGGTATGCACGCGACATCAAGGCGCGGCGCGGCATGATGATGTCGCTCTCCGGCGGGCTGGCGTCGATGGGCGCGGCGGTCCCGTACGCGATTGCGGCAAAGTTCGCGCATCCCGACCGGCCGGTGGTGGCGCTCGTGGGCGATGGTGCCATGCAGATGAACAACATGGCGGAGCTGATCACGGTCGCGAAATACTGGAACGAGTGGCCGAACAAGACTTGGGTCTGCTGCGTCTGGAACAACCAGGACCTGAATCAGGTCACCTGGGAGCAGCGGGTGGTGAACGGCGACCCGAAGTTCAACGCCAGCCAGCAGGTGCCGGATG
>DASQVN010000565.1:0-4124 GCA_035640755.1 Rhodopila sp. | reverse complement strand
TGTGTTGCAAGGTGCCAAAGTCTCGCTCACCCAGGCCATCGCCACCGCGGAGCAGCAGACCGGAGGTCGTGCGTACGACGCCGGCGTCGACGTCAAGGATGGCAACACCCGTATTGTTGTCGAGACGAACGGACCCAAGGGTGAGCAGACCGTTGCCGTGGATGCGCAGAGCGGCGGCGTGGTCGCCACCCACGCAGGCGGCGAAGCGGATTAGGTCGGGCGGCGGGCGACGGAGGCCGGGATGAAGGTTTTGCTGATTGAGGACGACCAGGAGACCTCGGCCTACGTCGCTCGGGGCCTGCGTGAGCAGGGCCATGTGGTGGACCTCGCGGCCACCGGGCGGGACGGGCTGTTCCTGGCGAGCGACGGCGGCCACGACGTGCTCATCGTGGATCGGATGCTGCCGGGGCTGGACGGTCTCGGCTTGGTTCAGGCGTTACGAAGTACCGGCGTGAGGGCGCCGATCCTGTTCCTGACGGCCCTCGGCGGCGTGGGCGATCGTGTGCGCGGACTGGACGCGGGCGGTGACGACTATCTGGTCAAGCCATTTGCGTTCGCCGAGTTGCTGGCCCGCATCAACGCACTGGCGCGTCGCCCCCCGCTCGCGGAAACGCAGACGGTGATGCGTGCCGGCGACCTCGAAATGGACCTTCTGCGGCGCTCGGTTCGACGCGCAGGCACAAGGATCGAGCTACAGCCACGGGAATTCCAGCTGCTCGAATACCTCCTGCGCAACGCGGACCGGGTCGTGACCCGTACGATGCTGCTGGAGGCGGTATGGGACTTCCACTTCGATCCGCGGACAAACATTGTCGAGACGCATATCAGCCGCCTGCGGGCGAAGCTGTCACAGGGCGGAGCGCCCGACCTGATCCAAACTGTCCGCGGGGCCGGTTATATGCTGAGGATCCCCAGCCCCGACCCATCTTGACCCGGCTTGCTCTCCCAAGGGTTTTTCGCACCGCGAATTTCCGCTTCGCGGCGCTCTACGTCGCCTTGTTTGCTGGCTCGGCCCTGGTTCTCGGGACGGCGGTGTTTGTGGAAACCCGCTCCGCCCTGCAGCAGCAGATGGCGGCCCGGATCGAGACCGAGGTGGCGTTCCTGCAAGGGGAATTTCGGGCCGGCGGTCTCGGGCACCTCATCGAGCTGGTGCGCACACGCGGGCGCGGCGCCAGCGCGCTCGATTACCTGGTGCAGGGACCCGGACCGGTGCATTTGGCGGGCGAGATGCCGCCGAGTGCTGGACTGCAACCGGGGTGGACGGTCATCGACGTCCCGGAGGCGGCCGAAGACGGCGGCCGGCCAGAGCATGCTCGGACCTATGTCGCTGATCTGGGCGAGGGCAGGTTGCTTGCGGTCGGGAGCGATCTTGGCCAGGTCATCGATGTGCAGGAAGCGATCGCTACGGCGTTCGCGTGGAGCGTGGGCCTGGCGGCGATGCTTGGAATCGGCGGCGGCATCCTGCTGAGCCGCGCCTTTCTTGGTCGCGTAGACGCAATTGCGCGAACGGCGGAAGCAATTATCGGCGGCGATCTCTCGCGCAGCGTGCCGGTCCGCGGAACGGGCGACGACCTGGATCGGCTGGCCGGGACACTGAACCGCATGCTGGACCGAATCGACGCGCTGGTGGAGAGCCTGCGCCAGGTGAGCAGCGATGTAGCCCACGACCTGCGTACGCCACTCTCCCGGCTATTCCAGCGTCTCGAGGGCGTACGGACTTGCGCAAACTCGGTGACTGATTACGAAAGGGCGGTCGATGAGGCGATTGTCGAAGCGCAGGGTCTGCTCGAGACGTTCGCTGCTCTGCTGCGCATCGCGCAGGTGGAAGGCGCATCGCCGCGCGCCGGGTTCGGCGAGGTGAACCTGAGTGCGGTCGTGGAAGCCGTCGCCGATGCCTATCGGCCCGACGCCGAGGATGCTGGGCACCATCTGACGGCGACGGTGCAAAGCGGCGTCATCATACGCGGCGACCAGGAACTGCTGACGCAGGCGCTGGCCAACCTGGTGGAGAATGCCCTGCGGCATACTCCCGCCGGCACCCGCATCGAGGTCCGCCTGTCGGGCAGTACCGCAAGCGGTCCGTGCATCGTTGTCGAGGATAACGGCCCGGGTATTGCGGACGCCGACCTGCCACGCCTGACGGACCGCTTCTACCGTGGTGAACATAGCCGTACGACGCCCGGCAACGGCCTCGGCCTTACCCTTGTTCGAGCGGTGGCCGAGCTGCACGGTGGCACGCTGTGCATCGGGTCGCCGGGGCGAGGGCTGCGGGTCAGCCTTGCCTTTCCCACGACCGATCCGCCGACGCCGACGTCCAGGGCCGGCGCGCGATGACCGGGGTCCGGACCATCAGCGGCCACCTGGTGTGCGGCCGTTGTGTCCATCAGTGCAGCACGGCCGCGTGATCGCCACGGTCGGCGGCGCTGGGGATGTGACGGCGGATGCCGGAGGCGAGGATCAGGCCCGCGCCACCCAGCAGCACGGCACCGGAGACGAGCAGCGGCAGCGCGTAGCTGCCCGACGCGTCGTGCAGCAAGCCGGTGATCTGCGGCGCGACATAGCCCGAGATGTTGCCGACGGAGTTGATGAAGGCGATGCCGCCGGCCGCCGCGGTAGCGCCCAGGTAGGCGGTGGGCAGGTTCCAGAATACCGGCAGGCTGGCGGCGATGCCGAAGGTGGCGATGCAGAAGGCGGCAATGGCCAGGTAGATGTTGCCCAGCAGGGCACTGGCGGCGAGGGTGCCGATGCCGGCCAGGACGACGGGGAAGATGACGTGCCACAGCCGCTCCCCGGAGCGATCGGAGCTGCGGGAGAACAGGATCATGCCGACCACGCCGCACAGGTTGGGCAGGACAAGGATGTAGCCGATCGCCGTGTTGGACAGGCCGCCCAGCGACTTGACGATCAGCGGCATAAAGAAGGCCAGCGCATAGACCCCATAGGCCATGGCGGCATAGGCGGTGGTGAGCAGCACGATCGTCGGGTTGGCGATGGAGTGAACCAGGCCCTTGCCATGGCCGGCCTTGGCCGCGGCCTCGGCGTCGAGCTGGCGCTGCAGCCAGTCCCGTTCCCTCGGGGTCAGGAACCGGGCCGTGGCGGGGCGGTCGCAGAGGATGGCGGCGGCGCAGACGGCGAGCAGGACGGCGGGGGCGCCCTCGACCAGGAAGATCCATTGCCAACCGGCGATGCCGAAGGCGCCATCGAGCGTCAGCAGGGCGCCGCCGAGGGGGCCACCGAGGATGCCGGCGGCGGCGCCGAAGGCGTAGAAGATGCCCATCATGCGGCCGCGGTGGGAGGCGGGGAACCAGCAGGTCATGAAATAGGCGACGCCGGGGAAGAACCCGGCCTCGGCCACGCCGAGGAGGAAGCGGACGACGACGAAGCTGGTTTCGCCGGAAACGAACGCGGTGCCGGCGGAGCAGAGACCCCAGGCGGCCATGATCAGCGCGATCCAGATGCGCGCGCCGATGCGGGTCAGCAGGAGGTTGGCGGGGAACTGGAAGAGCACGTAGCTCCAGAAGAAGGCGCCGGCGCCGAGGCCGTAGGCGCTGGCGGTGAGGCCGAGCGCCTTGTTCATGGTGAGGGCGGCCATGGAGACGTTGAAGCGGTCGAGGGCGTTGATCATGTAGCCGATGCTGAGCACCGGGATCAGGCGCCAGGCGACCTTGCGCATGAGGTCATTTTCGAAGCCGGGTGTCATGTTGCCCTCCCGCTGGTTGTGTTGTTGGTTCCAGCTACACCGGAGTTGCATCGGGGGACAGCCCGGCGGGGGCGCGGGGTGGGCAAAAAAATCGTGTTGTCGGCTGGCGGAATGGTTGAGTAGGCGGAATTGTGGGCGGCATCGGGGGCTCGGGCGCAGTCCGGGCGTGACGGTGCGTTGGGGCGCAGGGGTTCGGCATCGACGCGGGTGCGGAGATGGCCGCCATGCGGGCGGCAATGAGGGCCATGGAATGCCGGCGGCGGGTGGGATCGTTATCCGTGCATGCGATCGCATTTCGTTCGCCGGCATTTCGTTCGCTCGGGCGGTGGGGCTTCGGCGTAGCCATGGCGTGATCCGCTGGGACTGGCCCGTTCCACGGTGCGGATAACGCTATCTTTCCTCATTTCGGCGGTTGATTCGCATT
>DASQVN010000564.1:0-4289 GCA_035640755.1 Rhodopila sp. | reverse complement strand
AGGCGGGGGATTCGGGGACGGTGCAATAGAACAGCAGGAAGCCGAACGCCATCAGTCCGCCGAACAGGAACGCGGCCCGCCAGCCCCAGGCGGCGTACTGCGCCGGCGTCGTAATCGCCAGCAGCAGGCTGGTGACGGCCGACACCAGGGCGAAGCCGATCGGAAACGCGCCCTGCAGCACGCCGCCGACGAGGCCGCGCCGGTCCTTCGGCACCATCTCCAGCGCCAGCGTGTTGTTGGAGGTGTACTCGCCCCCCATGAATACCCCATCGACAAAGCGCAGCAGGATCAGCAGCACCAGCGACCAGATCCCAAGCGTGCCATAGCCGGCAGGCAGCCGATCAGCACCGTCAGCACGCCGAACCCAGCGATGCTGATCATGGTGACCCGCCGTCCGCCGATCCGGTCGGCCCAGTGGCCGAACAGCACGGCGCCGCACGGCCGCCCGAGCAGCGTGGCGGCAAAGGTGAAGAAATACACCGTCGTACTGGCCGCCGGACTCAAACCCGCCGGCTCGAACATCTTGATCACCGGGGCGAGCGCCAGCAGCGGCAAATAGATATCGAAGAAATCGACCGCGAAACCGATGCAGCCGGCCAGAACGGCGCGTCTGGTCGCCGGCGGCAGCGGTTCCGTGCCCCGGAGGCCCGAGTTCATACGCCCGGAGTTCATGAGCCCTGTGTTCATACACGGCCCTCCCTGCCTTGTCCCCTCCTTGTCCCTGGCCGGTGCCGCCGAGGCAAGCGTAGGCGGCCATCAGGCCGGGATCGTTGCGAAACGGATCAGCTTTGCGCAAGCACGCGCTGTACTGAACCGCCGCGCGCCGAGGGGCGTAAAGTCGCGGATGCCACCATGGGCAAGGTTTCACCTGTCGGTCATGTTAGCATGCCGTACGTACAATTCGTTATTGCGACTTATTCTCACCTGAGATAAACGCACATTGAACGACGAGGGATTTCAGATTGTGTACATCTGCATCTGCAACGCATTGACTGACAAGCGGCTGACCCAGGCCGTGGCGGACGGCAACCGCCGGGTCGGCGACGTCTATGCCGCTTGCGGTTGCCGCGCCCAATGCGGCAAGTGCGCGCAGGCCATTGTCCGGCTGGTGCGGGACCACATGTCCCAGCCGAATGAGGAGCCTCTGACCGCCGCCGCCTGACGGGAGAAGGAGGAACCCATGCTGCGCGACCCCAAGGTCATCGAGCATCTGAACACCCAGCTCACCAATGAGCTGACGGCGATCAACCAGTATTTCCTGCATGCGCGGACGCTCGAGCATTGGGGCGTGGCGAAGCTGGGCAAGCAGGAGTACGACGAATCGATCGATGAGATGCGGCACGCGGATCGACTGATCCAGCGCATCCTGCTCCTCGGCGGTCTGCCGAACGTCCAGCGGCTCAACCAGGTCGCCGTCGGTGAGACGGTCGAGGAAATCCTGCGCGCCGATCTCGCGCTGGAGGAAAAGGCGCTGAACGATCTGCGCGCCGGTATCGCCTACTGCGAGAGCGTGCACGATTTCGTGTCCCGCGACCTGCTGGTGGCCATCCTCGACAGCGAGGAGGAGCACATCGACTTCATCGAGCGCCAGTTCGACCTGATCAAGCAGATCGGCATCGAGCGCTACATCCAGCTCAACGCCGCCGCCGCGACCGAGCAGCCCAGCGGGGCGTGAGTCTCCGGGAAGTGAGTCAAAGAGGTTTTGCTGCGCGCTGTGCCCTGTCCGTCACGGCCGGCCGCCGAGCCGGCCATCGGCGCTGCAACGGTGGTGCGTGGATGGCCGGGTCAAGCCAGGCCATGACGGGTCCGCAACAACGGCGGCAACAATCTTGTCCCGGCAGAGCTTGTCCTGGCCCGTAGGGAGCCCGCCCCGGCCATCCACAGGCACCGGCAATGCCGCAACCGGTCGCGGCCCTACTCCGCGGCAACCGCCACCGGCTCCGGCTGCGTGAGCTTCGCGAGCAGTTCCTCCCGGAGCTTCATCGCCTTCTCCCGGTTCGCATCCTTCACCGGCCCGAACCCGCGTATCTGATCCGGCAGTTCAGCGATCGCCACTGCGGTGGCGGCGGTCTCCGGCCGCAGATGATCCAGCACGTAGTGCAGGTCGGCGACGTACTGCTCGATCAGCGCCCGCTCCTGCCGCCGCTCCGCCTGATAGCCGAACAGATCGAGCGGCGTGCCGCGCACGATCCGTCCATGCCGCAGCACCCGGAACAGCGGCAGCGCGATCGGGCCCGGAATGGCGATCTTGCGCCGCCGCCCGGTTGCCTTGTCCATGCGCGTGATCAGCGGCGGGGACATGTGGAACGAAGGCTTCTCCCCATAGCTCGCACCCGCATGCAGACGCGCAACTTCGTACTCGTCCTTGTAGGCCATGACGCGATACAGCCCCTCGGCAGCCGCGCGGGTCAGATTGCCCGGCTTGCCCAGCACGGCGGCCTCACGGTCGCGCACCTGCCCGATCATCCGCTCATAACGGCGAGCATAGCGGGCGGATTGATAGTCGGTCAGCGCCTGCTTGCGGTGCGCGATCAGCGCGTCCAGATCGGCCGGCGGCCCGTCCGTCAGCCCGTGCAGGATCTGCGTCGCCAGCTCGGGCTTCTCGGCCAGGATGCGCCCCCACAGGAAGGCGCGCCGGTTCAGCTTCACCGCCGCGCCGTTCAGCTCCACAGCGCGCAGGATCGAAGCCTCGGTCACCGGCACCAGCCCGCGCTGCCAGGCGAGCCCCAGCATCATGGTGTTCATCGCCTGCGCGTTGCCGAACAGCCGCTCAGCCAGCCGCACCCCGTGCAGCCACAGCGAATCGGCCGCGTTCGTCACCTTCTCGATCGTACGCCGATGCAGCGCGGCATCCATCGACAGCAATGCGTTGCGCTTGAACTCGGCCGTGGCGGCCAGATCGAGGTTGCCGATCACCACCGCGTTGCGCGCGTTCCGTTCCAGCACGCCGGGCTGGCAGGCGACCGCAAGGTCGGCTCCCAGCATCAGGTCGGCGGTGCCCAGCGGGATGCGTACCACGTCCAGCGCATCTTCCTCGCCGGCGATCTGCACATGCGCGACCACCGCGCCGTTCTTCTGCGCCAGCCCGGTGAAGTCGAGCGTCTTGACCGCCCGCCCTTCGAGATGCGCCGCCATCGCCAGGATGGCGCCCGAGGTGACGATGCCGCCGCCGCCGATCCCGGCGAACAGCCCGCGCCAGACACCCAATTGCGGCAACACCGGCTCCGGCAAAGCCGCCGCCAGTTCGGCCTCCCGCTCCTGCCAGTGCGCATCGGCATCCGGTGCGGCGGGCGGCCCGGCCTGCGTGACGAAGCTCGGGCAGAACCCCTTCAGGCAGGAGAGATCGACGTTGCAGCTTGTCGGGTTGATGCGGCGCTTGCGGCCGAATTCGGTCTCCACTGGCTCGATCGCGATGCAGCCGGACTGGGTCGAGCAGTCGCCGCAGTTCTCGCACACCGCCTCGTTGATCACCACGTGCTGGGTCGGTTGCTCCATCGTGCCGCGCTTGCGGCGGCGCCGCTTCTCGGTGGCGCAGACCTGGTCGTAGATCAGGACGGACGGGCCGTCGAAGTCTCGCAGCTCCCTCTGCACCGCATCGAGCTGGTCGCGCGTGTGCCGCGTCACCCCGGCCGGCAGGTCCTTCGCAGCCGGGAGCCGGTCGTCCTCATCGGCCACGACGGCGATGCGCTTGACCCCCTCGGCCGCGATCTGGTGCGCGATCATCGGCACCGTCGGCTGCCCCTCGGTCGGCTGCCCGCCGGTCATCGCCACGGCGTCGTTGAACAGCAGCTTGTAGGTGATCGGCGTCTTCGAAGCGACCGCCTGCCGGATCGCCAGCAAACCGGAGTGCTGATAGGTCCCGTCGCCCAGGTTGGCGAACATGTGCTTCATCTCGGTGAAGCTCGCCAATCCGACGAACGGCACGCCCTCGCCGCCCATGTGGGTGAAGGTCCGCGTCTGCGGACCATCATCCATCGCCATGAAATGGCAGCCGATGCCGGCCGAGGCGAAACTGCCCTCCGGCAGTTTCGTCGAGGTCGCATGCGGGCAGCCGGCGCAGAAAGCGGGAATGCGCCGCAGCAGCCCGTCCGGACGGCTGACCTGAACCGGCCCCGGCAGCGCGGGCAGGTTCAGCCCGGCTCGGCCGAGGAATGTCCCCAGGCCGCTCGCCACCGATTCGGGCGAAAGCTCCATCAGCGGCGAAATCAGCGGGGCGCCGGACGGATCGGTCTTGCCGGAGACGTCCGGCCGCTGGTCGGCCGGCAGATGATACAGCGCATCACAGATCT
>DASQVN010000563.1:0-3132 GCA_035640755.1 Rhodopila sp. | reverse complement strand
GGGTCGGGATTGGCCCGGAAGGTTGGCGGCTAGCTAGCGTATCGCGTCACCCCGGGCAAGCCGGTGCAGTGCAGCAGGTGATTGCCGAGCCGGCGGTGCCGGATCGGGATTCGAGCGGTGCCACTTCGGGTTTTGCCGATTCGGGTTTTGGTGGCCGGTCGGAACCAGGGCGGGCCTCAACATGTTCTTCGGGCGGGAACCCGCGCGTTGGGGAAGGAGGACGTCTCATCATGCCTGTCGATGTCAAATATCGCACCGAGGCCATGGCAACCGGCGGCCGCGACGGCCGGGCGGCAACCAAGGACGGCTCGCTGGAGGTCAGACTCAGCACGCCGAAGGAGCTGGGCGGTGGCGGCGGGACCGGGAACAACCCCGAGCAGCTTTTCGCGGCCGGCTATGCGGCGTGCTTCCTGGGGGCGATGAAATTCGTCGCTGCACAGGGCAAGACAGCCAAGGTGCCGGATGATGCCGCCGTCACGGCGCAGGTGGGGATTGGCCCACGCTCGGAGGGTGGGTTCGGGATCGATGTGGAACTCGCGGTCGCGTTGCCCGGCGTGCCGCGCGACCAGGCGGAAGCGCTGGTGGAGCAGGCACACCAGGTCTGCCCCTACTCCAACGCCACGCGGAACAATGTGCCGGTCCGGCTGCGTGTCGTCTGATAACGGGACTGCGTAGCCGGGTCAGCTCCGTACCAGGGGGCAGCCGCCCTGGCCGAGGGGGCGGAAGGCCTCGCTGGGCGGGATCGTGTGGCGCAGGGTATAGTAGTCCCAGGGGCCTTTGGACTGTTCGGGGGATTTCACCTCGAACATGTAGAGGTTGTGGATCACCCGGCCGTCGGGGCGTACGACGCAGCTGCCGTAGACCGGGTCGTCGCTTGGGTTTGCCTTCATCCAGTCCACCACCGCTCGGCCGCTCGCCTTGGCCTTGTCGGCGCCGAGGGCGGCGACGGCCCTCAGATAGTGGGTGACCGCGGAATACTGAGCGGCGTGGACCGAGCCGGGGGCGCTGCCGCCCATCCGCGGCATGTAACGTTTGGCGAAGGCGCGGGTGTGGTCGTTGAGGTCCCAGTAGAACGCCTCGGTCAGCAGGACGCCCTTGGCGGCGGCGAGGCCCACGCCATGCACGTCATGGATCAGGAACAGCAGGCCGGCGATCTTCTGTCCGCCGGCCTGGATACTGAACTCGGCCGCCTGCTTGATGCAGTTCACCGTGTCGCCGCCGCCGTTGGCGAAGCCGATCGCCTTGGCGCCGCTGGCGCGGGCCTGGACGAGTTGGGAGGAAAAGTCGGTGGTCCCAGGGAATGGGTGGGTGACCTCGCCCAGAACCTTGCCGCCGGCCGCGGTGACGAAGCTCGCGGCATCATGCTCCAGGGAGTGGCCGAAGGCGTAGTCGGCGGTGATGAAGAACCAGGTGTCGCCGCCCTGCCTGACGATGCTGTCAACCACCGCGTGCGGCATCGACCAGGTATCGTATGCCCAGTGCAGGTGGTTCGGCCCGCAACGCTTGCCGGTGATGTCGGCCGAGGCGGCACCGGTGAAGATGGCCAGCTTGTCCTTGGCCTTGACGACGTCGCTGATGGCGAAGGCGGCCGAGGACAGCGGCACGTCGGTGATCAGGTCAACTCCCTGGTTGTCGAGCCAGTCGCCGGTGATGGCGACAGCCACGTCCGGCTTGAGCTGCAGGTCGGCGGATACCAGTTCGACCTTGATGCCGGGATGGGCGCGGGTGAAGTCCTCGATGGCGAGCTGGGCCCCGACAACCGAGCCCTGACCGGTGTTGGCGGCGTAGGCGCCGACCATGTCGGTGAGCACGCCGATGCGGATGGGTCTGGTTTGGCTGCTGCCGGGTTGGGCGCGGGCCAGGCATGGCAGGGCTGCGGCGGTGGCGGCGCCTGCCAGGACGCGGCGGCGCGGTAGAACGGTGTGCAATGTTTCCTCCCTGTCTATTTTTGGCCTATCTATTTTTGGCCTGTCTATTTTTGGGAGGCATGGTTCACCGTTCCGCCGGCTCAGGCAAGTAAGGTCAGACCGGGATGCCCTTGGTGGTCGAGTACTCGAAATGCAGCGCCTGGTCGGGGTGGACGATCGGGAAGATGGCATGTGCCGCCATGGCGGCTTCACTGAAGCCCTGCAGGATCAGCTTCAGCTTGCCGGGATAGGTGGCGACGTCGCCGATGGCGAAGATGCCGCGTTGGCTGGTCTGGCAGGTGGCGGGATCGACTCTGACGTGATGCATCTCGCTCTGCAGGCCCCAGGCGGCGATCGGGCCGAGGTCCATCGACAGGCCGAAGAAGGGTAGCAGCACGTCGGCGGGGAGCGGCCGGATCTCGCCTTCCAGCGTGGCAACCTGGACGGCCGAGAGGATGCCGTCGGTACCCGAGAGCCCATGCAGTTGGTAGGGTACGACCATCTCGATCTCATTGTTGCGGGCGGCCTGATCGAGCTGCGCGGCGCTTTCGGGGGCGGCGCGGAACTTGGGCCGGCGGTGCACCACGGCCACCTGGGCGATGTCCTTCAGGGCCAGGGCCCAGTCGACGGCGGAATCGCCGCCGCCGGCGATGACGACACGCTTGCCGCGGAAATCCTCCCGCCGACGGACAAGGTATTGCACGGCGCCGGTGGCCTCATAGGCGGCCAGGCCGTCGAGCGGCGGGCGGTTGGGGCCGAAGGCGCCGGCGCCGGCGGCGACGATGATTGCCTTCGCCTCGATCGTGTCCCCCTGGTCGGTGGTGAGGGTGAAGGCGCCCTGCCCGCCGCTCACGCCGCTGACCTGGCGGCCGAGCAGCCGCGGGGCGGCGAACGGGGCGATCTGTTCCTCGAGGCGGGTGATCAGGGCGCCGGCCTCGATCGCCGGGTGGGCGGGGATGTCGTAGATCGGCTTCTCGGGATACAGCGCCGAACATTGGCCGCCGACCTCGGGCAAGGCGTCGATCAGCACGCTGCGGAGCTTGAGCATCCCCAGCTCGAATACGGCGAAAAGGCCGACCGGGCCGGCGCCGACGATTGCCACGTCGGTGTTCAGGGTCTGTGTCATGTGGGCCGTATAGGGGGGTTTTGTGGGGGCACAAGCGGAATAGCGGGTGGGGCGCGGGTGGGGGACCTCGGTGGCTTCGTGCTGGGGTGGGTTTTGATT
>DASQVN010000562.1:0-8554 GCA_035640755.1 Rhodopila sp. | reverse complement strand
TCATGGTGAATGAGCATCACAGCACCGCCACCTGCATGACCGTCTCGGTACCGATGGCGCTGGCAGTGATTGCACGTGAAACCAGGAAGGCGCGCCTGCTCTCCCTCGGCAACCCGATCGCCAACCGCCCCGATCCGGTCCGTGTCGCCGAGGAAATGGCCTGGCTCGACTGCCTCTCCGGCGGCCGGCTGGAGATGGGCCTCGTGAAGGGCGCGCCGTACGAGATCCACCCCGCCAACTCCAACCCCGGCCGCATGATGCGCCGCTACTGGGAGGCGCACGACCTGATCCTGAAGGCGCTCTCCACCACCACCGGCCCGTTCTCCTGGGAGGGCGAGTTCTTCCACTACCGCGCCGTCAACATCTGGCCCCGCCCGATCCAGCAGCCCACGCCGCCCGTCTGGATGACCGGCATGAGCGTCGATACCGGCATCGCCGCCGCCGAACGCGGCCACGTCGTCGGCACGCTGCTCTCCGGCGGCCTCGCCAAGCCGATGTACGACGCCTACCGCAAGCGCGCCCGCGAACTCGGGTGGGAGGCCGGCCCCGACCGCCTGGCCTATGCCGCCGTCGTCGGGGTCGGCCACACGCGGGAGGAAGGGCTGCGCCGCGCCGACCAGATCGCCGACTATGTGCGCACCGCGCCCGTGGTGGCGGAGCCGTTCACCAACCCGCCCGGCTACAACTCGATCGGCGCCAACATCGCCATGATGCGCGCCGGCCCACGCGCCCACCGCCTGGTGACGGACCGCAACGGCGTGCCGATCGATCACCGCACCGCCACCGTGCAGCAGTTCATGGACACCGACACGGTGTTCGCCGGCACTCCTGACGACGTGTATGAGCAGCTCAAGGCCTTCAATGCCCGCATGGGCGGCGTCGGCCACCTGCTGTTCTTCGGCCAGGGCGGCCAGCTCTCGCACCAGGATGCCAAGAAGAACATCCGCCTCTTCGGCACCGAAGTCGCGCCTCGGTTGCGTGATCTCGGCGCCCCCGAAGCCGCCGCCGCAGCGGAATAGACGGCCCCTCTATCCGCCGGTCCCCTGTATCAGGCCCCTGTATCCGTCATGGGCGGGCCCGACCCGCCCATCCACCCCCCAACCGTGCAGCAACGCCAGACGCCCGGTCCGCCTACCGCCCCTTGAACGCCGGCCGCCGCTTCTCCTTGAATGCCGCGATCGCCTCCCGGTGATCCTCGGTCTGCGAGCACCGCGCCTGATGGAACGCCTCCAGATCCATCACATCCGTAAAGCTCCCCGTCTCCGCCGCGTACAGGTTCCGCTTCGTGTAGCCCAGCGCGATCCGCGGCATCGCTGCGATCCGCCGAGCCAGCGCCATGGTTGTGTCGTGAAGCTCGGAGTCATCGACGACCTGGTTCACCAGCCCGATCGACAGCGCCTTCTCCGCATCGATCATGTCACCCGTGAAATACAGTTCCCGTGCCTTCGCCGTCCCCACCAGCCGCGTCAGGCTCCAGGTGCCGCCCCAGTCCCCCGACAGCCCGATCTTGATGAACCCGGTGCCGAACCGCGCCGACCGTCCGGCGATGCGCAGATCGCACGCCAGCGCCATCGCCATGCCAGCGCCGACGGCAACTCCATTGATCATGCCGATGATCACCTTCGGCACGGTGTGCATCAGCATCGGGATCTTCCCCGACTGCGCGATGCCGGCCGCCCGGTGCTCGAACCCGCGGGCATTGCGCTCCGCCATGGACTTCACGTCGCCGCCCGCGCAGAAGCCCCGCCCCGCGCCGGTAATGACGATGCAGCCCACCGAGTCATCCGACCCCAGCCGTGCAATCGCCTCCAGCATCCCGACCCGGATCTCATCCGACAGCGCGTTCAACGACTCGGGCCGGTTCAGGGTCAGCGTGGCGACCCCGTCCTCGACCGTTTCCAGCAGGTGACCCATGAACGTCCCTCCGTAAGCCCAACGACTGCCGGCAAGCTTGGCGGGGAGCGTCCACGGCTGCAACATCACGCCGGACAGACAATCACGCCGAACAGACACGGACATGCCGCCATGGAACTGACCCTCGAGCCCCGCCTGCGCATCGGCATCCAGACCATTCACCGCCGCACCGCGCCCGACGACACACCCTGGCTGCCGCGGATCGACGAACTGGTCGATCTCGTCCAGCTGGTGGACCGGCTTGGCTATGACTCCCTCTGGGCCGGCGACCACATCTCCTTCGCGCTGCCGATCCTCGACCCGCTGCTGCAGCTCGCGCAGGCCGCCGTGGTCAGCCGCCGCCTGGCCCTCGGCACCGCGGTCCTGCTGCTGCCGCTGCGGCATCCGACGCCGGTTGCCAAGCTGGTGACGACGCTCGATCACCTGACCGAAGGGCGCTTCATCCTGGGCGTCGGCGTCGGTGGCGAGTTTCCCCGCGAATACGCCGCCTGCGACGTGCCCCACAACGAACGCGGCGCCCGCCTGGCCGAGGGCGTCACGGTGCTCCGCAAGTTCTTCACCGGCCAGCCCGTGAGCCATCACGGCCGCTTCTACGGGCCGTTCGAGGACGTGCCGATGCAGCCCCCGCCGCGCCAGGCCGGCGGCCCGCCCATCTGGTTTGCCGGCAGGAAGGAGGCCGCGTTGCGCCGCATCGGGCGCCTCGGCGACGGCTACCTGTCCTATGTCGTCACCCCGGAGATGTACCGGGCCGCGCTGGAGACGATCGCCCAGGCGGCGGATCAGGCGGGTCGCAATCCGTCACCATTCGGCACCGGGCACCTGCTGTTTGCGCGCCTCGACCGCACCTACGAACAGGCACTCGACCGTGCGGCGGAGACCCTCAGCATCCGCTACGCCATGGATTTCCGCAAGGCGGCCGAACGCTACTGCGCCCTCGGCCCGCCGCAGCGTGTGACCGAACGCATCCGCGAGTTCCAACGCGCCGGCGTCCGCCACATCATTCTCGACCCCCTCGGCTCCAGCGGCGAGAAGCACGAGCAGATCGAGTGGTTCGCGGCCGAGACCATGCCATTGCTGGCCGACCTGAGGGCGGAGTAGGCTGCCCCGCAAACCAATAAAGGGGAGGGGAGCGGCCATGAAGCTGGCATACTTCGACGACTACAGGCTCGGCCTCGTCAAGGGCGACACCATCGTCGACGTCTCGTCTGTTGTGCGGGACATCCCGCATATCGGCCCCGGCGACCTGATCAACGGCCTGATCGCCCGGTTCGACCAATACCGCGGCCGTCTGCAGGACGCATCCGCCGGTCCAGGCACGCCGCTTGCCAATGTCCGCCTGCGCCCGCCCCTGCCGCGCCCCGGCAACATCGTCTGCATGGCGGTGAACTACATGGAGAACGGCACCCTGGCGAAGCCCGCACCGCTCAACGCCTTCCACAAGGCCGCCAGCGCCATCATCGGCCCGGACGACACCATGGTGCTGCCCGACGTCCCCGCCACGATCTTCGAGGGCGAGGCCGAAATGGCGGTCGTCATCGGCAAGCGTGCCGAGGGCGTCAGCCAGGCCCAGGCGCTGGACCATGTGTTCGGCTACATCAACTTCATCGACGGCTCCGCCCGCGGCCTGCCGCCCGCCGGCAATACGTTCTTCCAGATGAAGTCGCGCGACACCTTCGCGCCGATCGGGCCGTATCTGGTCACCAGGGATGAAATCGCCGATCCCCAGAAGCTGGACATCCGGCTCTGTGTCAACGGCGAGCTGAAGCAGTCATTCAATACCGACGACATGGCGCACAGCGTCGCCCGCTGCATCGAATGGGTCTCCGCGATCCAGACGCTGGAACCGGGCGACATCCTCGCCACCGGCACCAACCATCGCGGGCTGTCCGCCTTCATGGACGGCGATGTGGTCGAGCTGGAAACCCAGGGCCTCGGCCGCCTGAGATTCACTGTGCGTGACGACCTCAAGCGCACCTGGTCGCGGGAAACCCGGTTTGACCGCCAGCGGAAGGGCCTGGAGGGCCCCACCCATCAGCTGACCGGCAAATACGCCCAGCCGGCGGCGTAGCGCGGGATCGCCGATCTGTGACGAACAGGCGGTGGCCGCTCGCCCGTCCTGCCCCGAAATGACCGCAATTCTGATATACGGATGCAACACTTGGGTAACAACGCCCGGCTACATACCTGCGTCGTTGATGTTTGGGCATCGTTGATGTTCGGGTCAGGAGGTTCGCAATGTCCGTCTTGAAGCGTGCCGGCGGTGTGCTTGCCCTGGCGGGCCTCGCCGCCATCGGGGTCGCGGCATACCCGCAGGATGCGCATGCCTGGTGGCACCGCGGATTCGGATTCGGCGTGGTGGTCGCCCCGCCGGTCGTGGTGGCGCCGCCGGTGTATGCGCCGCCGCCAGTCTACTACGCCCCGCCGGCCTACTATTCCCCGGCGCCGCCCTACTATCCGCCGCGGCGGGTGTGGATCCCGCCGCACTGGGAAGGCCCGTATTGGGTGCCCGGCCACTGGTCCTGAGCCCTTGGTTGCGTTACCAGGATGCTGTTCGCGCATCCCCGGTGGCGATTTTGGCAATTTTTGGTTGACGCGGCGGCCCTGAGGCTCCACCGCTGAGGGAATGTTGCGTCATTTCGAAGGTCTCCTCGACCCCACGGCCGGCGTGCCGGCCGCGCCACCCCATGCCGGGCTGGTCCGTTTCTACTGGTTCTACATCCGGCAGGTCACCGGCCTGACCGTCGCGCTGTTCATCTGCGGCGGGCTGATTGCGGTGCTCGACACGATGATCCCGGCGTTCATCGGCCGCGTCGTCAGCCTGGTGTCCTCCCACACGCCCGAGACGCTGTTCCGCGACGAAGGCTGGCTGCTGCTGGGCATGGCGGCGGTGCTGCTGTTCGTCCGTCCCGCCTTCTTCATCGGCCACAACGTGCTGGTGAACCAGATCGTCAACCCCGGCTTCTCCAACATGATCCGGTGGCAGAATCACTGGCATGTGGTGCGGCAGAGCTGGACGTTCTTCCAGAACGACTTCGCCGGCCGCATCGCCAACCGGGTGCTGCAGACCGGCCCGGCGTTGCGCGAGAGCCTGGTCATGGCATTCGATGCCGCCTGGTACATCCTGGCGTCCGGCTCCAGCGCCATCCTGTTGCTGGCCTCGCTCGACTGGCGGCTGATGCTGCCCATGCTGGCCTGGTTCGCGGCTTACGCCGGCATGCTGCGCTACTTCGTCCCGCGGCTGCGCGACCGCTCCCGCCACGTCTCCGAGATGCGCTCCAACCTCACCGGGCGCGTGGTGGACAGCTACACCAACATCCTGACCGTCAAGCTGTTCGCCCGCGCCCGCGATGAGGACGCCTTCGTCCGCGACGCCATTGACGATCACACGGCCGCCTTCCGCGACCAGACGCGGATGACCACGGCCTATACATCCACCCTGCTGATGATGAACGCGACGCTGATCGTCGCCACCGCCGCCCTGGCGCTGTGGCAGTGGTCCGAAGGGCGGATTGCCATCGGCGCCGTCGCCACCGCCATCCCGCTCGCATGGCAGCTCAACAACATCGCCGGCTGGGTGGCACGCAGCATCACCTCGATCTTCGAAAACATCGGCACCGTGCAGGACGGCATGCGCTCGATCGACGTGCCGCGGCAGATGCCCGACCCGCCGGATGCCGCCGAACTGACCGTACCGGGCGGCGAAATCCGCATCGAGGACCTGCACTTCGACTACGGCCGCTCGCGCCCGCCCGGCAGTCCCGGCGTGCTGCACGGCATCAGCCTGAGGATCGCGCCGGGGGAACGGGTCGGGCTCGTCGGCCCCTCGGGCGCCGGCAAGTCGACGCTGGTGAACCTGCTGCTGCACTTCTACGACCCCGCTGCCGGCCGCATCCTGATCGATGGGCAGGACATCGCCGGCGTCACCCAGGAGTCGCTGCGCACCCACATCGCCATGGTGACGCAGGATACCTCACTGCTGCACCGCTCGATCCGCGAGAACATCCGCTACGGCCGCCCCCAGGCCACGGAGGCGCAGATCATCGCCGCCGCAAAGCGCGCCGCCGCCCACGAATTCATCGTGGGCCTGGAGGACTGGCATGGCCGCCGCGGCTACGACGCCCATGTCGGGGAGCGCGGCGTCAAGCTCTCGGGTGGCCAGCGCCAGCGCATCGCGCTGGCCCGCGTCATCCTGAAGGACGCACCGATCCTGATCCTCGACGAAGCCACCTCGGCCCTGGATTCCGAGGTCGAGGCGGCGATCCAGGAGCAGCTCGATGCACTGATGGAGGGGCGCACCGTGATCGCCATCGCGCACCGGCTCTCCACCATCGCGCGGATGGACCGGCTGGTCGTGCTGGATCAGGGGCGGATCGTCGAAGCGGGCTCGCACGCCGAACTGCTGCGCCGGAACGGGGTCTATGCCCGCCTGTGGCGCCGCCAGTCGGGCGGCTTCGAGGCCGAACCGGTCCGCGACCGGGTGATCGCCAAGTAGCGCCTTGCTCATTTCCGCCGGATGGTTCTGACTGCGCTTCGTAAACGCGGGAGGAAACAGAATGTCCGGCATATTGGATGGCAAGATCGCCCTGGTCACCGGCGGCGGCAACGGCATCGGGCGGGAGGCTGCGCTTGCCTTCGGCCGTGAGGGCGCCCGCGTCGCCGTCGCGGATTTCGAAGCCGACTCAGCCGCCCAGACCGTCGCCCTGATCAACGGCAGCGGCGGCCAGGCCATCGCGCTGACCGGCGACGTCACCCGCGCCACTGATGTCCAGAAAATGCTGGACACCACCATTGCCGCCTATGGCCGCCTCGACTGCGCCTTCAACAACGCCGGGATCGCCGGCCAGCACGTCAACGCCTTCGGCCAACTCACCCATGAATGGTCCGAGGCCTCCTTTGACCGCATGATCGAGGTCAACCTGAAAGGCGTCTGGCTCTGCATGAAGCACGAAATCCCGCTGCTCCGCGCGGCCGGGGGTGGAGCGATCGTCAACACTGCTTCGGTGGCCGGCCTGATCGGGCTCCGCACATCCAGCGCCTATGTCGCCGCCAAGCACGGCGTGATCGGCCTGACCAAGACTGCCGCGATCGAGTACGCCGAGGAAGGCATCCGCGTGAATGCCGTCTGCCCCGGCTACATTGTCACCCGCATGACCGAGCGCGTGCGCGAACAGCGGCTCGACTTCGTTATCGGACGCACCCCGATGCGCCGCCTCGGCGAACCCAGGGAGATCGCCGAGATGGTCGTCTGGCTGTGCTCCGACCGTGCCAGCTATGTGACCGGCGCCGCGTATGAGGTCTCTGGCGGCATAACCGCTTCATAGCGCGCCATGTTCCCGGAGCGCTTCGAAACCTCCAGGCTCTATCTGCGTCCCCTCGCGCTCGCTGATGCTGGGGCGATCTTCATCACGTGGGCGCGGGACCCCGAGGTCAGCCGCTTCCTGACCTGGAAGCCGCACCAGAGCCTGGCCGACACCGAGACCTATGTCCGGGCCTTCGTGAATGCGGACACGTTCCGCACCTACGTCATCATCGAAAAGCAAACCCAGGCCCTCTGCGGCGCCTTCGACCTGCGCCGCACTGGCCCCACCTGCTACGGCTTCGGCTACCTTCTTGCTCGGCCGTTCTGGGGCAGGGGCCTGATGCCCGAGGCCCTGACCCACGTCACGGATTGGGCGCTCCGCCAGGACGGTATCTGGCGCGTAGGTGATGTTTGCGACATCGACAACATCGCCTCCGCCCGCGTGATGGAGAAAGCCGGGCTGCTGCGTGAAGGGGTGCTGCGCCGCTGGGGCCTCCACCCCAACCTGGGCGACGAGCCGCGGGACTGCATCAGCTATGCCAGGGTCAGGTGACATCCCGCTCATCGAACCCGGCCCAAGACCTCAACCGAATCATTCATGAGCCCGTTGGTGCAGGTCCGCTGGATTGCCTCCCGCCGGCCGGACATGCCCGTAGCCGGCTCCGCGATGATCAGCACAGAGCGGCAGCCGAGGGCGGTGAGAGCACTGAGTTCCGCTAAAGAACCAAGCGCTTCAGCCCATCAACAAGCCGGGATGCATGAAAGTTCATGAGCAGCCCGACACCAAGCCCGCTCATGCGTAGGTAGGTCAGCACCTGAACTTCATGTGCCGGGAGTAACGATGCGACGGTCATGATCTCGACAATCACGGCATCATCCACCACCACATCCGCCCGGAACCCGAGAGGGATCCGCACCCCCTTGTAGATCACCGGTATCCCAACCTCCCGACGGAACGGGATCCCGGCCCGTGTAAGCTCCACGCATAGACACGCCGCATACACCGATTCAAGCAGCCCCGGCCGAACCGTACGATGTACCTCGATTGCCAGCCCGATGATTCGTTCCGTGAGCCCCTGATGCGGATACAAATTCACTCTCTGTGATCACTGTGGTCCTCAACCCTTCTCTGTGCTTTTCATTACCAATCCTGAACACGCCCGAATAGCCGGCCATTTTCACCCCAATCCCGAAGCGCCGTAGCTGACGCCCGAACGGGCGCAGGTAACGCACCGCCCTCGCAGACATCCCCCCAATCCGCCGCGCCTCACCCGCAACCACCTGTGCGCCCCGCCCCACACTCTCTATATATCCGCCACCAACCCACGCAGGAGACGCACG
>DASQVN010000561.1:0-6211 GCA_035640755.1 Rhodopila sp. | reverse complement strand
GTGAAGCTGGCCGAGCCTCTGGTTGGTTTCATTCGTGAGCATCAGGGCCAGCGCGTGCTGGCGGTGTTCAACCTGTCGGATGAGGCGGTGGCATTCGATCCGGCTTCTCTGGCGTTCGAGGGCACGGTGTTCTCGGACGGGCCGGGTGTCGATTGGGATGGGGAGCAGTTGTCGGGTTACGGGGTGCTGTTCATTGAGCAGCGCGCGACGGTGCTGGCGGGGGTTGGGTAGGGTCTTGGCATGGCTCCGACCAGGAGCGCCCGCTGACATGCCGATTCATCCGACGAGGGGATGCGGCTCGGCCCGGATTACCGGGCCGGTCGGTCCCGCGCCAATGTTTGGCCGTACGCCCCAGCAGCGGCGGTTCGATTGTGCAGCTTGCCAGCTGAAGTACGTCCAGAAGCACCGTTGCCGCGCGCATCCATTATCGCGATTCAACACAGAGATCGCAGAGGGATAGAGCACTCAGAGCCGCTCGTGCTGCCGGCGTTGCGTACCCGTCATGGCCGGGCTTGAACCGGCCATCCACGCACCGGCGGCGCCGCAACAAATCGCCTCCGCAACCGCCAACGATCATCACTCCCGCACCACCGTGCAAGCGCCGATGGCCGGCTCAGCGGCCGGAGGGGGTTGGATTGTTCATATATGACAATTTTACACTACGATATCTTCCTGAAGCACAGAAAATATCGTTGTCTCCCCAGGGCTTTGCGCCGGCGTGCGGTTATCGCATGATGGGCACAGGCGCGGTGGCGCGCCCCAGCAACCAAGGAGCAGTGACGCCATGATCCACGTGATCGCGATCATCACCGCCAAGCCCGGCCAGCGGGATGCCATCCTGGAGGCGTTCCGCGCGAACATGCCGGCGGTTCACGCCGAGGCGGGATGCATCGAATACGGGCCGGCGATCGATGCCGAGGGCGCGGGCGGCATCCAGACGGCGTTCGGGCCGGATACGTTCGTGGTGATCGAGAAGTGGGAGAGCATGGAGCACCTGAAGGCGCACGGTGCGTCGCCGCACATGGCGGCGTATGCGGCCAAGACGCGGCCGATGATCGAAAGTCGGGTGATCCACGTGCTGTCGCCGGCGGCGTAAGTCGGGCGGTCCCCCTCCGGCCGCTGAGCCGGCCATTGGCGCTTGCACGGTGGTACGGGAGTGATGACCGTTGCGGTCGCGGAGGCGATCTGTTGCGGCGCCGCCGGTGCGTGGATGGCCGGGTCAAACCCGGCCATGACGGGTACGCAATGCCGGCAGCGTAAGCGGCTCTGTTGGCTCTGGCGAATGCTGCAAGTGCCGGCCCGTGGGACGCAACGCCGGCAGCATGAGCGGGTCTGTTCGCTCCGGCCGGTGCTGCAAGTGCCGGCCCGTGGGGCGCAACGCCGATAGTGCGAGCGGTTCTGTTGGTCCTACCACGCGATGCCGGCATGGGCGCTGCGGGGTGGTTGCGCTGCGGCGATCCATGACGCCATTCCGTCGGCTTCGGTGTCTTCGCCGTACGTCTCGATCAGATGGCGAGCGAGGCGGAGGGCGTCGTCACGCGTCAGCCAGGACCAGTCGGCGCCGCGGGCGCGGACGGCGACCCAGGTTGTATCGCCAGCCTGGCGTTCTTCAACCGTGACGGAACCGATGATCTGTGTCATCGCGGTCTCCTGTTGTCTGGTCAGCACCGACGCTGATTGGCGGCACCATGCGCCGCCGATGCGATGCGCGCTGTGACGCAGGCAACAGATTCCGGCGTCCGAGTGATTTTTTGCGTCAGGGGAACGCGGGGGGGAATGCGGGGGAGAACGCGGGTCAGGCCGCCGCGGCGGCCTGCTCCTGCGGGCGGCGGGCGCGGAGGCGCCGGATGCGGCGGGCGTCGGCGTCGAGGACGCGGAACTCGATGCCGGAAGGATGGCTGATAACCTCGCCCCTTGTCGGCACGCGGCCGGCAAGGGCGAACACAAGGCCGCCCACGGTATCGATGTCGGCGTCGCGCTCATCCTCGGTCAGGATGGGACCGACCTTCTGCTCGAAATCCTCGATCGGCAGGCGGGCGTTGAGGTCGATGGCGCCATCAGGGCGTTCGGTCAGCATCGGGGCCTCGACATCGTCGTGCTCGTCGGCAATGTCGCCGGTGATCGTTTCAACGATGTCCTCGATTGTTACCAGGCCGTCGATGCCGCCATATTCATCGACCACCAGCGCGAGGTGCATGCGCTGCATGCGCATCTGCAGCAGCAGGTCGAGCACGGGCATCTGCGGGGCGATCATCAGCGGCTTGCGCAGGATCGATTCCAGGGAGAACGCCTCCGGCCGGCCGACATAGGCGAAGACGTCCTTGATGTGGACCATGCCGATGACGTCGTCGAGCTGCTCCCGATACACCGGCAGGCGGGAATGACCGTCGGCGCGGATCAGCTCGATCGCCTGCTGCAGGGTGGTGTCGGCGCGCATGGCGACGATGTCGGCGCGGGGCACCATGACGTCGTCGGCCGTGGTCTCGCGCATGCGCAAGACGTTGGCGATCAGCAGGCGTTCGTGGCGGTCAAGCTCCGGCTGCTCACCGGGGTTCTGCTGAGCGTCAGTGGCGGCTTCCTGCACGAGTTCGGCGATCGACTCGCGCAGGGAGTGTTCGGTGTGTTTGCGGCCCAGCAGGTAGGCGAGGCGGCCAAGAAAGCTGTCGCGGTGGCCGCTCATGCTCGTTTCCAGGGGTTGGGCACGCCGATGCGGCGCAGGATGCGGGTTTCGGCCATTTCCATGCGGCGGGCGTCGCCGGGGTGATGATGATCCTCGCCCTCCAGGTGCAACGCACCGTGTACGACGAGATGCGCGAGATGGTGGGCGGGCCGGCGGTTCTGCGCGGCGGCCTCGGCACGGACGACGCCGCAGGCGAGGATGATCTCGGGCGCCGGTTCCTCATAGGTGAGGACGTTGGTCGGCTTGTTGCGGCCGCGGTGGCGCGCATTGAGCCTGCGCACCATACGGTCGGAACCGAGAACGATCGTGCCGCACATTCCGGCTGCGCGGGCGGCTCGTCTGGCGAGCGCGCCGGCGCGGGGGACTAGTCTATGCCAGGCTGGATCCGCCACGATGACGTCGATGGCCGGGCCATCGGACTCGGGCGGCTGGCTACTCGGAGGTTCCATTGCTTCCAATACGCTCGGCCGTTGGCGGGCGTTCCCGCTCCCGGCGCGCTTCTCCTTCCGCTGCGGCACGCTGATCATAAGCGCTGACAATGCGTGCTACCAGAGGGTGACGCACGACGTCACGGGAATCGAAGCGCACGACGCCGATTCCGGGGATGCCTTCCAGGGTTTCCAAGGCGTCGCGCAGGCCGGAACGCTGGCCAGTGGGCAGATCAACCTGGCTGAGATCGCCGGTGATGACCATGCGCGTGCCCTCGCCCATGCGGGTGAGGAACATCTTCATCTGCATGGCGGAGGTGTTCTGCGCTTCGTCCAGGATGGCGTAGCAGTGGGCGAGGGTGCGGCCACGCATGAAGGCGAGCGGCGCGACCTCGATGTCGCCGTTCGAGAGGCGGCGGAGCACCTGGTCGGCGGGCATCATGTCGTGCAGCGCATCATAGAGCGGGCGCAGGTAGGGGTCGATCTTCTCCTTCATGTCGCCGGGCAGGAAGCCAAGGCGCTCGCCGGCCTCGACGGCGGGGCGGGAGAGGACGATGCGGTCCACCTTGCCGGCCTGCAGCATGGCGACGGCCTGGGCGACGGCGAGATAGGTCTTGCCGGTGCCGGCGGGGCCGACGCCGAAGACCATCTCGTGGTTGGTCAGGGCCTCCATGTATGCAGCCTGGCCCGCGCTGCGCGGACCGACGGCGCCGCGGCGGGTGCGGATGGCGGGCACATCCGACAATGGCAGGCGGGGGTCGTTGTCGGCTTCGGCCATCCGGATCGCCGCCTCCACTTCCGCTCGGCCGACGCTTTCGCCACGCTCCAGGCGCCGCCACAGGTTGCGCAGCATTTCCTGCGCCATATCGACCCGTGATGCGTCCCCCGCAATGGCGACCCTGTTGCCTCGGCAGGAAAGACGGACCCCCAGAGCCTGCTCGATCCGCACCAGGTGGCGGTCGTGATCGCCCAAAAGCAGGGGCAGCAGGGAGTTGTCGTTGAACTGGAGGGTGATTGCCTTGCCGCCGGACTGGGTGGAGGCGGATGCTGCTGCCTGCGGGGGGGCGATGTGCGTCAAGCTGTTCGTCTCTCCTGTAGAAGGGTTCCTGCCAAAGAGTTTGGATGCGCGGCGACGATCCGCACGATCAATTCACTGCCGATAAGGTCGCTGTTGCCGGACACGTGAACTGGTTGGAGAAATGGGGAACGGCCGACGATTTGGCCAGGGTGGCGGCCTGTTCCGGTGAACAGGACAGGCATGTCCAGCCCGACGCAATTGGCGGCGAAACGAGTCTGCTGTTCACGCAGCAGGGCCTGCAGCGCCTGGAGGCGGCGGTCCTTGTCGGCTTCGGGCACCTGAAGGGCGGCCGCGGCGGCCGGGGTGCCGGGCCTGGGCGAATACTTGAAGCTGAAAGCCTGGGCGAAGCCGATGTCGCGGACAAGCTGCATCGTGGCCGCGAAATCCGCCTCGGTCTCGCCGGGGTGGCCGACGATGAAGTCGGAGGAGAGGGCGAGGTCGGGGCGGGCGTCACGCAGACGGGCGATGATGCGACGATAGGTCTCCGCCGTGTGCTTGCGGTTCATCGCGCCCAGGATGCGGTCGGAGCCGGACTGGACCGGCAGATGCAGGAAGGGCATCAGCGTCGGGATGTCCCGGTGCGCCTGGATCAGCTCGTCGTCCATGTCGCGGGGGTGGGACGTGGCGTAGCGCAGGCGCAGCAGGCCTGGGATCTCGGCCAGTTCGCGCAGCAGGCGGCCGAGGCCCCAGGTGGTGCCGTCAGGGGCTTCACCGTGCCAGGCATTGACGTTCTGGCCGAGAAGGGTGATCTCGCGGGCGCCCTGGGCGACGAGGTGGCGCGCCTCCTTGATGACGGCTGTCGCCGGGCGGCTCTGCTCAGCGCCGCGGGTGTAGGGGACCACGCAGAAGGAGCAGAACTTGTCGCAGCCCTCCTGGATGGTCAGAAAGGCGGTGACGCCCTGGGGGACGGCGGCCTCGGGCAGGTGGTCGAACTTGTCTTCGGGTGGGAAGTCGGTCTCGACGACTTTCCCCCCTGCCCGGCTGGCGCGGGCGACCATCTCGGGCAGACGATGGTAGGTCTGGGGGCCGAGGACGATGTCGACGTAGGGCGCGCGGGCGAGGATTTCCTGGCCTTCCGCCTGGGCGACGCAGCCGGCGACCGCGAGGATCATGCGGTTGCCGGTGGCTTCCTTCAGGCGGCGCAGACGGCCGAGCTCGGAGAAGACTTTCTCGGCGGCCTTGTCGCGGATGTGGCAGGTGTTGAGGATGACCATGTCGGCGCCGTCGGGTTCGGCGACGGGCTTGTAGCCGATGGGCGCCAGGACATCGGCCATGCGGCCGCTGTCATACACGTTCATCTGGCAGCCCCAGGTGATGACGTGCAGGCGCTTGGGTTCAGTCATTGCTTCGGCTCCGCTTCAGGCGCGCGGTGGGTTCCGGCGCGAAAAGCGGGAGGAATGGGCAGACGGAACGGCGTGGTCAAGCGCAGCAGCGCGAGCGATCCTCCTTTACCGGTGGGAGTGTGACAGCAGGCGGGCGGTTCGTGTCAAGGATTCGTTCGGAGGTCATAAAGGATTCATGGGTGGGGGGCCGGCGGGTCTCCCGGCGGGATGATCATCGCGATGCGTTCGATCGGTTGCTGATCGCGCAGGCGATGACGGAACCGGCAACACTGTATACCGCACACCGCGGACAGGCAGCCTGGGATTTATTCCGAGTTGGTTGTGTGTGTGTCTGAAACGGCCGTTCCGGCGGTGATCTGGCCGACTGCCGGGGGCTGGGTTACGCTCTCGCATGGCAAAGGAAAGAGACTGACCGATGCGCATAGCAGTGATCGGAACCGGTGGTGTTGGCGGCGCGTTTGGCGCGGCCATGGCGAAATCAGGGGCAGAGGTGACGTTCGTCGCCCGCGGCGCCCATCTGGCCGCGATCCGGCAGAACGGGCTGCGCATCGAAGGCGGGCGTGGTGAGACGCTAATCAAGCCGGCGCAGGCGACGGATGATCCTCCATCGATTGGCCCGGTGGATTATGTCCTGTTCTGCGTGAAGCTGTGGGATGTCGAGGCTGCGGGGGCGCAGATCCGG
>DASQVN010000560.1:0-3564 GCA_035640755.1 Rhodopila sp. | reverse complement strand
GCCTGATCTGCGCCATGAGGCGCGCAGCGCAGCAATCAGGTCCGAGTCACCACGAAGCCGACAGCCTGGCAGGAAGCGGCGCACGGACCGGTCGAAGAGGCCGCTGCTGGGCCCGGCACATTGCCGCCCCAAATGCATGTCAGACACAAGGAAGGCCTCAGCAGCCGCGGTAGATGGGTTTGCGCTTTTCGTTGAAGGCGCGGATGCCCTCGCGGCGGTCCTCGGTGGGGACCATACGGTTATAGGCCTCGATCTCGAACATCAGGCCGGTCTGCAGGTCGGTGTTCAGGCCCATGTTCACCGATTGCTTGATCTGGCGGGTCGAGATCGGGGCGTTGTTGGCGATGACAGTGGCGGTCTCCAGCGTCTCGGGCAGCAGAGCCTCGGGTTTGCAGATACGGTTGACCATGCCCCAGTCGAAGGCCTGCTGCACGGTGAAGGGCTTGCCGGTCAGCAGGATTTCCTTCGCCCGACGGACCCCGACGGCGCGCGGCAGGTTCTGCGTGCCGCCGGCGCCGGGCATGATGCCGAGGGTGACCTCGGTCAGGGCGAAGCGGGCGGTTTCGGAGGCGTAGATGAAGTCGGCGCAGAGGGCGATCTCCATCCCGCCGGCATAGGCGGCGCCGTTGACGGCGGCGATCACGGGCACGGGACAGCCGATGATGGCGCGGACCATCCGCTCGAAAATCAGGTGCTGGTCCTGCCATTGCTCATCGGTCATGCCGTTGCGCTGCTTGAGGTCGCCACCGGCGCAGAAGGCTTTCTCCCCGGCGCCGGTGATGACGATGCAGCGCTGCTTGTTGGGCGCCGCGTTGAAGCTGTCGAACACGTGCAGCAGGTCGAGGCCCATCTGCGTGTTCATCGCGTTGGCGACCTCGGGGCGGTTGAGGGTCACCAGGACCGTGTGTTCCTGCGGGTGCTCGACCTTGATCGTTTCGTACTGGGTCATTGCTCGATGGCCTGCATGATCAGACGGGTGAAGGTGTCGATGGCGGTGGGGTCGGTCCAGCGCAGGACCGCAACCAGATCATGGTCGGGATCAACCCAGGTGACGTTGCCGCCGGCACCATGGGCGAAGAAGCTCGATTCCGGGGCGCTTTTATACCGGCCGTGGTTGGTGTTGAGCCACCAGAGCAGGCCGTAGTTCGGGTTGAGGGCGCAGGGGGTGAGGGACTCGGCGATCCAGCGCTCGGGGATGATCTGGCGGCCGTTCCAGTTGCCCTTGTTGAGCATCAGCAGGCCGATGCGGGCCTGGTCCTCGGCGTGGATCAGCATGCCGCCGCCCCAGTGCGTGCCGCCGGAGACGCTCTCGACGGTCCGGCCGTCGATGCTGACGCGAGAGGTGCTGTAGCCATGCCAGGACCAATCGTTACTGGCGCCGATCGGCTGCATGATGCGTTCGGCGAAGATCTCGGGCAGCGGGCGGCGGAAGCGCTGCAGCAGCGCGAGGCTCAGGCGGTTGACGCGGACGTCGTTGTATTCCCAGTGCCGGCCGGGAGGCTTGAGGGGGCGCGGGTCGCCTTTGCGCCCCCTGCCCTCCAGGCCCAGGTTGCGGTTGCGGTCGATGCGGTCGGACTTGCCGAACAGCTCGCCCTCCCACTCGGATGTGTTCTGCAGAAGCTGGCGCCATGTGATGGCGCGGTTCTGCGGGGAGTCGAAGCCGCCGTCATCGACCGTGGCGCGCACAGGGTCGTCGAGCTCGGGGATCAGGCCGTCGGCATGGGCAATGCCGGCGAGCAGGCTGAGGTAGCTTTTCGCGCAGGAGAAGGTGAAGTCGGTCTGATCGGTCTCGCCCCAGGAGGCGACCTTGTAGCCGCGGCGGATGACGAGGCCGTTGGCGGGGCCGCGGGGGCGGACGGGGCCGAGGAGGGCGTTGTCGGGCGGGGGTTCGAAGTAGCCGGATTCGAGGTGGAGCTTCAGGTCGTATGGCCAGGGGGTTTCGTTCTCGGCGGCGAAGCGGGCGGCTTCCCCCAGCCACATCCAGTTCAGGCCGGCGGCATCGGCCATGGCCTCGGGCCACGGGGCCGGATGCGGCGGGGGGTGGGTGGACGGCAGGGGCATGCGGTGGTGGTCCCGGATGGTGAGCGCCGGGAGTATGGCGGCGGTGGGGAGCGGTGGCCAGGGGCGCAGAGCCCAGGGGCCCACCCCATAGACATCATGATTAGGCGGGGGAAGCGAAGAGCCTTATCCGCGCAACGTGCCCTCTCCGTCATGGCCGGCCACCGAGCCGGCCATCTGCGCTGCACCGGTGGTGCGTGGATGGCCGGGTCAAGCCCGGCCATGACGGGTACGCAATGCCGGCAGCAACAGTTTTCTCCCGCGCGGAGCTCATCCTGATGCGTATGAGGGCGCACCCGTCAGGCCAAGCTGCCTGTTCATCGCCGCCAGGCCGCCATCACCTCCCGGTGCCGGCGCTCGGCGTTGTCGTTGTTGATCACCAGCACGGCCCAGACCGCCGCCGGAATCCAGCCGAGGACGGTGATCTGCAGGATCAGGCACAGCACCCCCTGGAAGATGCGGCCCCGGATCAGAAGGGCCAGCCAGGGCAGCAGGATCGCCAGGAGATAGATCATTCAATGCCGCGGGGGATTGTTGGTGCTGGGCGGGAACAGACAGAGCGGTCAGGGTAGCTGTCAAGGTGGGCTGGTCGGAATGCAGGGCGCTCCTGTAGCGGACAAGCGACGGGAGAGTGCTATATATCTTTGGTATATACCAAGATGGAGCATGTGATAACGACGACCGCGAAGGTCTTCTGGTTCGGCCGTTCCCAGGCAGTGCGGTTGCCCAAGGAATACCGCCTGGAGACCGATGAAGTGCGTAGTCGCCGGCACGGCAACGCGATCATTCTGGATCCGGTTCACGATGATCGGAGATGGCTTGATCAGATCGTCGGACCCGTTGACGCTGATTTCGAAGCTGCCGCAACCAATCAGCCGCTGATGCAGGAACGCCCCATGCTGGACCTGATGAAGTGATTTTGCTGCTCGACACGCATTCCGTCATTGCGATGATGAAAGCGCATGGCGGCTTCCTGAGCCGCCTCCGGCAGCATAAGCCATCAGCGTTCGGTATTTCGGCCGTGGTCATGCACGGGCTTTATTTCGGCGCCCACAAGAGCGAGCGGGTGCGGGCCAACCTGGCACGCGTGGCAGCCCTGCGTTTCGAGGTCGTCCCGCTCGATGCCGAGGACGCGCGGGCCGCAGCTGATACCCGGGCGCGCCTCGGCAGGGCGGGGACGCCCATCAGGCCATACGACGTGCTGATTGCGGCGCAGGCCCTTGCGCGGAACCTGACCGTTGTTACCCACAACGTGCGTGAGTTTGCACATGTTCCGGGGCTGCGGGTTGAGAATTGGATATGAGGTACGTGGTCCGGGGGACCGACACCAGGCATCAACCGTTTTCGGCTGGACTGGATCGTTGTGCTGGGCGAAGAGCCCATAGGTTTCAGACCAAGCCGCAGCAGAAGAAAGCGCTGGCTGCACGCGCCGTGCCCTCACAGTCATCGCCCACGTCATCGCCTGGCCCAGCCGCCCATCCGCGCTGCAACGGTGGTGCGTAGATG
>DASQVN010000559.1:0-4712 GCA_035640755.1 Rhodopila sp. | reverse complement strand
TTGCAGTACGATCTCACGGCGTCGGCCAAGGTGTTGGCGGCACTCACCCCAGGGTTCGTGGCGGGCGACTACCGTGCCGCGCCGATTGCCGAGAGATGCGGGCTGGGTAAGGCCCAAGAAGCTTACCGCAAGGTCGCCGCTGGCCCAGCCGGCCGCATCGTGCTGCTGCCGCAGGAATAGCGAGGCGGCGATGGGCGGCTATGTTGTCTCCCTCCTCATGGGGCTGGCCGTTGGCGTGGCGTATGGCCCTCGTTCAGGTCCGTTCCCCGGCCCCGCCATTGATAGCCCTGGTCGGCCTATTGGGCATGGTGCTGGGGGAGCAAGCGGTTGACATGGCGAAGCACCGCCTCCTCCCACCAGCCCATGCCTCAATCCGGCACGCCCCGGATGACGTTAGGGGGCCTTCCTAGTCCGACGGTCGACCGAGATGCTTTCTCAGCGCCGCACGACAGCGCGTGCCACACGCGACACCAGGCCACGCAGCCATTGATGTGCCGGAACATTGTCCATCCTGCGGTGCCATAGCATCGCCGTCACCTGTCGGGGTGACGGAAACGGCAGGCTCAGCACGTCGAGAGGTACCGAAACCGCGAATGCACGGGCCGTGCTGGCCGACAGCACCGCGATCATGTCGGATTGCGCCAGCGTGGCAGCCGCCGCGAGCAATGGAACACGCAGCGCAACGCTTCGCGTCAGCTCCTGGCGGGCAAGCTGTGCATCCACAAACCCGGTCTCCTCGCCGGTCGAGGACAGCATGAGGTGCGGATGGTCTGCCAATGCCTGCAGCGAGATCGTTCCGTTGGCCGCAGCCGGATGGCCGCGCCGCACGAGGGCAACAAAGTCATCCTCGAACAGGCGCAGATCGGCAAACCGTTCCGCCGGCCCCGCGAAGCCCGCCACCGCCATATCGAGCTCACCACGATCCAGAAGCTCCGGCAGATTCAACGTGCCACTCGGCCGTATCGTAAGCTGAACCCGCGGCGCCTGCTGCCCGATCGCCGCTGCCACGGCAGCTGCCAGGACAACGACGGCGCGGTTGTCCATCGCGAGGGTGAACCCCCGGTCGGCTGTTTCAGGCTCGAACGGAGCCGCACCGTCCAGCGCCGTGCGGAGGCTCTCCAGTGCCGCGCGAACCGGGCCGGCCAGCTGTTCCGCATAGGGCGTCGGCTCCATGCCGTCCGGCGTCCTGACGAACAGATCATCATGCAGCGCGCTGCGCAGCCGATTCAGCGCGTGGCTGATGGCCGGCTGCGTCATGTTGAGCCGAGCCGCCGCGCGCGTGGCATTACGCTCCCGCATCACCGCATCGAATACGACAAGCAGATTCAGGTCGAGCATTCGCCAGTTCATCCTGTCCTCCGTTGCGCCCGGTGATCGCGGTGGCCTCCCTGCAGCAGCTCATGAAGGGTCTACATGGCTTGGTGAACAATCCGCATTGGCCGCCCTCCGATACTATATCCACTCTCCGTCGTGCAGTCGGGAGCCACGGGCATCCCGTAATCCGCCATCGCCGGGTTCGACAGGCCTGGTGCACAGGAGTTCGAATCTGATGAGACGTCAGAGTATCGCATTGACTTGCGCCGGCATAATGGTTTGCGCCGGTGGCCTCGTGGCGTGGCGGCTGGGCCATGCGCCGCCCATGCCTGCGAAACCCGCTGCTTCAGCGGCCATTCCCGTTGTGACCGCCAAGGTGCAGGTCTCGGACATGCCGCTGGTGAAGACGGGGCTGGGGACTGTCACCGCCTACAACACCGTGAACATGCATGCCCAGGTCACGGGCACGATCCAGAAGATCGGCTTTGTGGAGGGGCAGACGGTGCAGCCCGGCAGCCTGATCGCGCAGCTTGACCCGCGGCCGTTCCAAGCCGCCCTGCAACAGGCGCAGGCAAACCTGGTGCGTGACCAGGCGCATCTCGCCAACGCGCAGGCCAATCTGAACCGCTTCGTACCGTTGGCGAAACGGGGCTATGCGACCGAGCAGCAGGTTGGCGACCAGGCCGCCTCGGTCGCCCAGCTCCAGGCCGCGATCGCCAGCGACCAGGCGGCGATCTCCAATGCGCAGACGCAGCTCAGCTACACGACCATCACCTCGCCGATCGACGGCGTGACCGGCATCCGCCGGGTCGATATCGGCAACATCGTCCAGCCGACCGATGCGACGCCGATCGTGACCGTCACGCAGCTCCAGCCGATCTCGGTGGTGTTCACGCTGCCGCAGAACGACCTGCCGGAGGTGCAGGCGGCGATGCAGAAGGGCTCACTCCACACGATCGCGTATTCGCAGACCGGGAAGGACCAGCTGGGCGAAGGTTCCCTGCTGCTGGTCAACAACCAGATCAGCCAGGCCTCGGGCACCGTCGAACTGAAGGCGACATTCCCGAACGAGAACAGGAAGCTATGGCCCGGGGAGTTCGTGCAGGTCAGGCTGATCACCGGCGTGCAGCCTTCGGCGATCAGCGTGCCCTTGAGCGCGCTGCAGCAAGGCGCGGCGGGTGAGCAGGTGTTCGTCGTCGGGCCGGGGAACACGGTGCGCCTGCAGAATGTGACAGTCGCCGAGACGCTGGACGGGCGCGCCCTGGTCAGTAGCGGCCTGAAACCCGACGACACGGTCGTGACGGCCGGTCAATACAGGCTGCAGGACGGGACGAAGATCATGGCCGTGGCGCCGGGTAATCCCGGCGTGCAGAACCAGACGCCCGCAACGCAGGGGATGCTGGGATGAGCCTGTCATCAATCTTCATCCGCCGTCCGGTCGCGACCGCGCTGTTCATCGTCGCCATAGTGCTGCTGGGCGGCACGGCGTATACGATGCTGCCGGTAGCCGCGCTGCCCAACGTGGCATTCCCGACCATCGCCGTTACGGCACAATTACCTGGCGCCGACCCGCAGACCATGGCGTCATCGGTAGCCACGCCGCTGGAAAAGCAGTTCGGGCAGATCCCCTATCTGACGCAGATGACCTCGACCAGCTCGCTAGGCTTCACGTCGATCACGCTGCAATTCACCTTGAATGATGACATCAACGCGGCCGCGCAGCTGGTGCAGGCCGCGATCAACGCGGCATCCGGACAGTTGCCGAAGGACATGCCGACGCCGCCCATCTACCATGAGACCAACCCGGCCGACGCGCCGATCCTGGTGCTCGGGCTGACCTCCTCGACGCTGCCGATCACCACGGTGGACGACTACACGGAAAGCATCCTGGCCCAGAAGCTGTCGCAGGTGCCGGGCGTCGGCCTGGTGACGATCGGCGGCGAGCAGCATCCGGCCATCCGCCTGCAGATCGACCCCATCAAGCTCGCTGCCGCCGGCCTCGACCTGGAGCAGGTTCGCTCGGCCTTGGCCAATGTCAGCGTCGATCAGCCGAAGGGCACGCTGTATGGCACCACGCGTTCCTACGCGCTGCAGGCCGATGACCAGCTCCTGAAATCGCAGGACTGGAACAACCAGATCATCGCCTATCGCAACGGCGGGCCGATCCGTGTCTCCGACGTTGGCAAGGCGGTGGTCGGGCCGCAGGACCAGACGCTGGCCGGCTGGGTGAACGACACTCCGGGCGTCGTGCTGGCGATCCAGCGTCTGCCTGGGGCAAATGTCATCAGCACGGTGCAACAGATCAAGGCGTTGCTGCCGCAGCTCATGTCGACGCTGCCGCCGGCGATCAAGGCGACGGTGATCTCGGACCGCACGACCACCATCCGCGCCTCGGTGGCCGATGTGCAGTTCACGCTGCTGCTGACGGTCGGGCTGGTCGTGGGCGTCATCTTCATCTTCCTGCGCAGCGTCTGGGCGACGGTGATTCCCGCGATCGCCGTGCCGGTGTCGATCATCGGCACGTTCGCGGTGATGTATATGCTGAACTACAGCCTGGACAACCTGTCGCTGATGGGCCTGTCGATCGCGGTCGGCTTCGTCGTCGATGACGCCATCGTCATGGTCGAGAACATCGCGCGCCATATAGAAATGGGGAAGTCGCCGCTGCAGGCAGCGCTGGATGGCGCGGGGGAGATCGGGTTCACCATCCTGTCGATGTCGATCTCGCTGATCGCGGTGTTCATCCCGCTCTTGATGATGAGCGGCCTGGTCGGCCGCATGTTCGAGGAATTCGCCGTTGTCGTCACTGTGGCGATCGCCGTCTCCGCCCTGGTGTCGCTGACGCTGACCCCGATGATGGGCGGGCGGCTGCTGCGGCAGGAACACGCCGAGCGGCAGGGGCTGCTGTCGCGCGGGCTGGAGCGGGGGTTCGATGCGATGGTCGCCGGCTACGACCGGATGCTCCGGGTCGTGCTGCGCCATCGCTTCACGACGCTGATGGTCATGCTGGGCACGGTGGCGCTGACCGCCTACCTGTTCATCACTATTCCGAAAGGGTTCTTCCCGCAGGAGGACACCAGCCTGATCCTGGGCATCACCGAGACGGCGGAGGATATCTCGCCCTCCGGCATGGCGGCGCTGCAGACCGAGGTGATCAAGACGATCCTGAAGGACCCGGCCGTGGCGACCGTCGGCGGCTATATCGGTGCCGGCGGCGCCACCTCGACCGAGAACCAGGGGCGGGTGTTCATTGCGCTGAAGCCGAAGGGGCAGCGTGCCTCGATTGACAAGGTCATGGCCGAGCTCAATGCCTCGGTGTCGCATTTGATGGGCGTCAAGCTGTTCATGCAGGCGGTGCAGGACGTGAACATCGGCGGGCGCCTGACGGCCGCGCAATA
>DASQVN010000558.1:0-2915 GCA_035640755.1 Rhodopila sp. | reverse complement strand
CCTGGCGACGGGCCCGTCGCGCGAGGATGCCGCGAACCGGATGTTTGTTTCGCTGGACGGGCCGACGAAGGAGTGGGCGCTGGCGCGCTATACGCCGCACCCGGTGGCGGCGATGACGCAGCCGGTGAAGCTCGATAGATTCTGGCAGCAGGACTGGACGGCGAGCGTCATCTGGTGCCGCCAAAGCGTGAACCCGCCGGTGACGCACCAGCGGCGTGCGGCGGAGGCGCTGAAGGCGACCTGGCACGAGCTGGATACCGGGCACTATCCAATGCTGACCGCGCCCGAGGCGTTGGCGGGGTTGATCATGGCGGGGTAGATCAGGGTTTCATTCCCCCGCGGCCGGGATGGCGCTGTGGCGGTGGCTGTAGCCGAAGTAGATCACCAGGCCGATGATCAGCCAGACGACCAGCCGCAGCCAGGTTGCGCCAAGCAGGCCGAGCATCAGCAGCAGGGAGAAGGCGATGCCCAACAACGGCACCCAGGGCACGCCGGGGGCGCGGAAGGGGCGGTTGGTTCCGGGCTCATGCCGGCGCAGGTGGATCACGGCGAGGCAGACCAACAGGAAGGCGAACAGGGTGCCGATGCTGACCATCTCACCCAGCAGGCCGATCGGGAAGCAGCCGGCGATCAGGGCGACGATGATGCCGATCACCGCCTGGCTGGCGAGCGGCGTGCGGAAGCGCGGATGCACCTGGCTGAACAGCGGCGGCAACAGCCGGTCGGTGGCCATCGAGAACAGGATGCGGGACTGGCCGAACAGCAGCACGAAGATCACCGTGGTCAGGCCGGCCAGGGCGGCGAGCTTGACGAGGACGCCGAGCCAGGTGATGCCGGTGCTGTCGACGGCGACGGCCACCGGATCGGCGACGGCGAGTTTCTGGTAGGGCACCAGCCCGGTCATCGCCAGCGACATCAGGATATAGAGCACGGTGCAGATCAGCAGCGAGCCGAGGATGCCGATCGGCATGTCGCGCTGCGGCCGCCTTGCCTCCTGCGCGGCGGTGGAGACGGCGTCGAAGCCGATATAGGCGAAGAACACGACCGAGGCGCCGCGCAGCACGCCGCTTGGGCCGAAGCTGCCGAAGCTGCCGGTGTTGTCCGGGAGAAACGGCACCCAGTTGGCGGGCCGCAGATAGATTGCGCCGACCACGATGACGACGACGACGACGAACAGCTTGAAGGCGACCATGACGTTGTTGACGCGGGTCGATTCGCGGGTGCCCAGCATCAGCAGGATGGTCAGGGCGGCGACGATCAGCGCGGCCGGCAGGTTGAAGATGCCGGCGACCGTGGCGCCGGAGGCGAGGTGGGTGGGCTCTCCGCTCGCGGTGATCCATTCCGGTGGAAGATCGATGCCGAGGCTGGCGAGCAGGCTGGCGAAGTAGCCTGACCAGCCGACCGCGACGGTGGAGGCGCCCATGGCGTATTCCAGGATCAGGTCCCAGCCGATGATCCAGGCGAAGAGCTCGCCGATGGTTGCGTAAGCATAGGTATAGGCGCTGCCGGCGACCGGGATCATCGCCGAGAGTTCGGCGTAACACAGGCCGACGAAGGAGCAGGCGATGCCGCCAAGCACGAAGGAGAGCGCGATGGCCGGGCCGGCGTAGCTGGCCGCGGCCTTGCCGGTGAGGACGAAGATGCCGGCGCCGATGATGCAGCCGATGCCCAGGCCGATCAGCGAGAGGGGGCCGAGCGAACGGCTGAGACTGGCGGTGTCGGGGAGGTGTTCGGTGGTGGCGACGATCGCTCCGAGCGGCTTGCGGGCAGTGTATTGCGACATCGACATGTTCCGGCACTCCGGACTGGCGCGAAGGCGGCGCTTCCGGCGGCTCTGGCGTGATCCGCTGAGCGCGTGATTGACGTCTTCTGACGTGCCGCCACAAACGATCACGCGCTCTGGTCTGGCCGCGTGATTCACGTTTTCCGACGTGCCGCCACAAACGATCACGCGCTGAACGCCCAGCAGGTCACAGCGATTCTGCAAGTGCCGGTCACATTGGCCGGAGCGGGCACACGCATGCTTCCCTGAACTGGCCTTGCGGTGGCGCAGCAGGATGGGAGAACTGTAAGGCGTTCGTTTTGCGGTTGTGTGACGGATGGATGACTCACCGGGTTGTGCAACGGCGATCCGGTCGGTTGACGATTCGGGGGTGAGACGAATGGTCCCTGCCCTCCCCTTCCCTGCTGCGATCGGCTATCCTGCGGCATCTGCACGGAGGGACCATCATGACCGAAGCCTGCATCATCGGCTGGGCACATTCGCCGTTCGGCAAGCTGGACGATCCGGACATCGAAGCGCTGATCGGGCGGGTGGCGGGCGCTGCCATCCAGGATGCCGGCATTGCCGCGCATGAGATCGACGCGACCTTCGTCAGCCTGTTCAACAACGGGTTCTCGGCGCAGGATTTTCCGGCCTCATTGGTGCTGCAGCATGTGCCGGAGCTCCGGTTCCGGCCGATCACGCGGTTCGAGAATGCGTGTGCCTCGGGCTCTGCTGCCGTGCATGGGGCGCGGGACTTCCTGCTGGCGGGGCGCGGCCGGTTAGCGCTGGTGATCGGGGTTGAGAAGATGACGGCGACGCCGGGCAAGGAGGTCGGCGACATCCTGCTGAAGGCGAGCTACAGGAGGGAGGAATCGGACATTCCCGCCGGGTTTGCCGGGGTGTTCGGGCGGATTGCCGAGGGATACTTCCAGCGCTACGGCGACCAGTCGGACGCGCTGGCGGCGATTGCGGCGAAGAATCACAAGAACGGAGTGGAGAATCCGTTCGCGCAGATGCGCAAGGACCTGGGTTTCGAGTTCTGCCGCACGGTGAGCGAGAAGAATCCCTATGTGGCGCCGCCGCTGAAGCGCACCGACTGCTCGCTTGTGTCGGACGGGGCAGCTGCGCTGGTGCTGGCGGATGAGGAGAC
>DASQVN010000557.1:0-5022 GCA_035640755.1 Rhodopila sp. | reverse complement strand
TTCCTGCGCGGGGTCATCGGGTAGGACCGCCGGCGTCAGCCAACTGATCAGAGGCGGGCGGCATGCAGCGGCATGGCCGGCTCGTGGCTGATGCTTGTGGTTGGGGTGAACCGTCCCGTTCTGCACCGCAGCACAAAAATTGGAGGTGAGATGCGCGGGATAGGGTCTTCGCCGATAACAGCTCACGCAGTGGTCAATATCCGCGTCTCGCGGGCAAGCATGCGCAGTACAGCCGGCATGACATACCGCAGTCCGGACAGCGCTGCGGGCAGGTGCAGCACGGTTGTCTGCGCGAGGCCGGCGAGGCGCATCTGCCGGTCGAGGCATTGCGCCATCCGGTCCTGCCAGGCCGGCGCAGAGATATTTTCCAGCACGCCGTGCGCCGCCTGTGCTCCACTCCAGAGCGCGATCGCCATGCCGTCGCCGGTCAGCGACGGAATGACGGCGCCCTGATCGCCAACCCGGAAGACCCCGTTCCGCGTGGTTCGTGCGCGGAAGCCGTATGGCACCCCGGCCACCGCCAACGGCCGGAGCAGAAGTGGTTCGGCCTGTGCCAGCAGGCGTGCCAGGGGCGGGTGGGAGGCGGCAATCGATGGCAGCAGCCCGTCCCAGCCGCCGATTGCCCTGAATGCGGCCGGACGTATTGCCACGCAGAGCACCAGTCGGCCGTCCTCCACCGGCTGCAGTCCGGCATAGCCACCTTGGAACAGCACCAGTTCCACGGTGCGCCGCAGGTGATCGGCGGTTCCGGCAGCGGGCCGATAGTACATCTTCATCCCAATGGCTCCGGCCTCGCGCCCAACGCGCGGCCAGCCGCGCAGGTCGTGCTTGCCCGTCGCCAGGATCACCGTATCGGCATGATGACGGGATCGGCCCGTGTCTGCCGACCAGCCGGCCCCGTCGCGGGTCAGGGTGCGGACCATCGTCCCGCCCCGCCACTCGGCGCCGGCCGTTACGGCGCGTTCCAGCAGTGCGGCATCGAGACTGCGCCGCGACAGGCCCACCGCCGCGAAGGGCAGGCGCGCTTCGACCGAGTGTCCCCGGTGTACCAGGCGCACGCGATCGATCGGCGCGGCGCCGAGGGCGCAGGGGTCGACGCCCAGGCTGCGGGCCAGGCCGATCGTGTCGGCGGACAGAAAGTCCCCGCATACCTTGTCGGTTGGGCCGGTCGTCCGGTCGAGGAGCAGCGGCACCGCGCCTGCCTGGCACAGCCGGATCGCGGCGGCGCATCCGGCCGGACCGGCGCCGATGATCAGAGGCTGCTGACGCATAGCCGGAACGGCATGTGCCAGGTCACCGCCGCCTTGCCATCGAGGCCGGCCCGGGCCAGCAGCGCGCGCCATTCGGCCGGAAGGAAGCCCCGCGCGATCGAGATCTGTCCATCCTCCCGCACGAAGCGGTGCCACCCGGCCATGCGCGCCAGGACCGGGAAGCCGTAATAGGGCAGCGGGTGCCGGTGGATATCGCTGATGAACCAGCCCCGCGCCGCGTGGCCGCGCAGCCAGGCCAGGAACGCAACGACCTGGTCATCGGTCAGGTGGTGGGCGAACTGCGAGCAGACGATGAAGTCCGGAGGCTGCTGCGGGGCATAGGCGAAGGCGTCGCCCTGCACGAAGTCGATGCGCATTGCACGGTCGGTCGCCGCCTGGGCCGCCCGCACGGCCCAGGGGTTGAGGTCCACTCCGGTCAGTTGAGCCTCGGGGAAACGGTGGCGGATGGCGCGCAGACCATCGCCGAAGCCGCAGGCGACGTCGAGCAGCAAGAACGGTCCCGAGGCCCGCTGCGCAAGCCAGCGCAGCATCGGGCGGTGGGTCAACGTCACGACGTTTACGCGTGAGAGGTCGTGCAGGCAGCGCGCGTAGTCATCATAGTCGACGCAGTCGGTATCCATCCGTTCCGCTTGCGTGCTGCGGTGGCGCAGGGTCATGGCCGGCGGAACCGAAAGGTTTCAACGGTCAGGCCGGGGCCGAAGGCCATGCCGATCCCCTCCCCCCGCGCGTCCGGGTCGGCGAGGATGCGCGCCAGCACGAACATCAGCGTGGCCGAGGACATGTTGCCGAAATCGCGCAGCACGCCGCGGGCACAGTCCAGCGCGCCGGGCGGCAGACCAAGCCCGTGCTGCACGGCGTCGAGGATCGAACGTCCGCCGGCGTGGACGGCCCACAGCGCCGGCGGACCATGGGGCAGCAGCGCCGCCCGGTTCTCGGTGGCCCAGCGGCGGATGCGTCCGGGCACCTGTCCGGACAGGTGCATCTCGAACCCGTGGTCGCGGATGTGCCAGGTGATCAGGCCCTCGGTACGAGGAATGGTCCGGACCAGGAATGAGTCGAGGGCGATGCCGATGGGGGCGGCGGTGATGAGTGCGGCCGAGGCGCCGTCGGCGAACAGCAGGAAGCTGAGCATCTTCGGCACGTCCTGAAATTCCTCCTGAAGGTGCAGGCTGGAGAGTTCCAGGTTCACCACGAGTACCCGGGCGACTGGGTCGGCACGGACGATCTGGTCGGCCAGCTTGAGCGCGTTGACGGCGGCGAAGCAGCCCATGAACCCGATCAGCGTGCGCTGCACGGAGTCCGGCAGTCCGGCCAGTTGCATCAACTGGAAATCGAGGCCCGGCGCGCTGAAGCCGGTGCAGCTTGCGACCACGAGGTGGGTGATCCCGGCTGGATCGACGTCGAGGCCACGGACCGCACGATGCGCGAGATCGAGCGCGTGGGGCTCGTAGAGAGCCATGCGCTGCGCCGTGGTGGGGAATGCGCCGCGCCGATAGAAGCCGGCAGCGTCGAGCACGGTGTCCCTCGGCTTCGGCCCTGGCGCGAAGATCGCGTACCGATGCTCGATGTCGGCGAGGGCGGCCATGCGGTCGAACAGGGCGCGCTTGTGCGGGTCAGCGAGCGTTTCGCGCCCGAACTCGACGAATGCGGCGTGGATATCGTGCGGCGGGACCGCGGTCGCGATTCGGTTGATCCAGGCTTCAGTCACACGCGGTTCCCCTCGATGTCGCTCCCGCATGTGGGGGCGGCGGATGGCGGCGCCAGGGCGGCGCTACATCGCAAGCGCGGCACCGGCCAGGGCGGAGAGGGTTACGACGACCAGCGGCGAGGCGCGCCAGGCGACCAACAGCACGAAGCCGGTGGCGGCGATGGCAAAATCTGTCGGAGTAAGCACCGCGCTGGTCCAGACCGGGTCGTACAGCGCCGATCCCAGGATGCCGACAACGGCGGCGTTGATGCCGCGCATTGCCGCCTGGGCATCCGGCCGCGTGCGAAGGGCGTGCCAGAACGGCAGGGTGCCAAGCAGTGCGAGGATGCCCGGCAGGAAGATGGCGATCAGCGCCACGACGGCACCCCCGAAGCCGGAGGCGATGGTGCCCAGGTAGGCGGAGAACGTGAACAACGGCCCCGGCACCGCCTGCGCCGCGCCATAGCCGGTGAGGAACGCGCTGTCGGAGACCCAGCCCGGTGCCACCACCGCGTCGCGCAGCAGGGGCAGCACGACATGGCCGCCGCCGAACACCAGTGCGCCGGAGCGGTAGAAGGCACTCGCCAGCCCTGGCAGGCCGGCCTGCCCCGGCACCAGCGAGACCGCGAGAAGGACGAAGAACACCAGCAGGCAGGCCGCCGCGGCGGCGCGGGAAACCGGCATGGCGAGCGGGGGCGGCGCCTGGCCAAGCTGCTCGCGGCAGAGGGCCAGGCCCGCCAGCCCGCCCAGTATGATGGCGCCGACCTGGCCCAGGGAGCCCGGCGCCGCCAGCAGCACGAAGATGGCAGCCGCGGCGATACTCGCCCGGTTGCGGTCCGGGCACAGCGAGCGCGCCATCCCCAGCACGGCCTGAGAGACGATGGCGACGGCGACCAGCTTCAGCCCGTGCAGCACGCCGGCGCCGATGGCCGATCCCGCGATGCTGCCGGCGCCGAGGGCGAACAGGACGAGCAGTGCGGCCGAGGGCAGCGTGAACCCGGTCCAGGCCGCGAGTCCGCCCAGGATGCCGCCGCGGGTCAACCCGATGGCGAAGCCGGTCTGGCTGGAGGCCGGCCCGGGAAGGAACTGCGCCAGCGCCACCAGGTCGGCGTACGATGCCTCATCCAGCCATCGGCGGCGCTCGACGAACTCAGCGCGGAAATAGCCGAGGTGGGCGATGGGCCCGCCGAAGCAGGTGCAGCCGAGGCGGAGGAAAACCAGCAGGATTTCCAGCGCCGAGGAGCGGCCGGTGCGGGGGACTGGGGCGCGGGCGACTAGGACAGCGGCTGGGTGGTTGGCAGGCATGGTCCCTCGCCCGGTTGCGCGGCGCAAGGTCCCGGTGCGGGCGGCGGCTGTCAAGCTCCGGGTTGCCGAGCGGGCCGGCGGCACCATGTGCCGGACGTGATGCGTCGATTGATCCTTGCTGCAGTGCTGCTTCTGCTACCCCTTCGGTCCGCCATGTCGTTCCACATCGTCGATCCCTGGCCGGACGGCTCGGCCATTGTCGGCATCCAGCCGCAAATCGTTTCATTCGAAAGCAGCGACCCGTTCGTGCCGAAGGACATTGCGACGGCGCCGCGGCGCCAGGTCCGGGGGCTCCTGTTCCTGCCGTTGCATGCGCAACCCGGTCACGCGGTTCCGGCGGTCGTCATGCTGCACGGCTCTGCCGGGCTGATCCAGGACCGGGCGCGCTATGGGCCGCAGCTTGCTGCCATGGGCGTGGCCGTGCTGCTGGTGGAAACCTACAACAGCCGCACCGATCTCGCGACCGGGTTCATCGAGCGGGTGCTCCATATCACCGAAACAATGTTCGCCGCCGACGCGTACGCCGCCCTGCACTACCTGGCCAGGCGGCCCGAGATCGATCCGCACCGCGTCGTTCTAGCCGGGTTCAGCTACGGCGGCATGGCGACGGAATACGCGCTGTACGACCAGATGGCGCGGGCCTTCGCGCCGGACGGGCTGCGGTTTGCCGGGCACGTCGCCTACTACGCCCCGTGCATCGCCCGCTTTGCCGACAGCCGCACGACCGGGGCGCCGCTGCTGATGCTGTATGGCGCTGAT
>DASQVN010000556.1:0-2622 GCA_035640755.1 Rhodopila sp. | reverse complement strand
CGACGATCGGCGGCACCGCGTATGGCCGCGGCCGCGTGATCACCAACGGCGGCTACAACACCAACGTGGCGCGCGGCTTCGGCAGCAGCGCAACGCAGTCGACCCTGACGGTGGGTGGCACCGCGTTCGGCCACGGCCGCTCGATCACCAACGGTGGCGACAACCGCAACATCGCCGCCGGCGCGTTCTCCTCGGCTGACCAGCAAGTTGTGACCCTCGGCGGCACCGCCGGCCGGCACGGGCTGAACGTGACCAGCGGCGGGCACAACAGGAATGCCGCGCTCGGCTTCGGTTCCTCGGCGTCACAGCAGGTGTTCACTGGGGCTCAGTGATCCCGGTTGACAGACGACCCGGCCTCGGGAATGCATGAGGTCGGGTCCCCTTCCCTTTCGCCGAAGGAGGAACCCCTCATGCGACGAGCATCCCTGGCCATCCTGGCGCTGTTGAGCGCGCTTCCCGCCGCAGCACAGGAACGCGGTGGCGTGCACATGCGCGATCCGACCGCTGTGCTGGACCAGATCGGCGCCAACCGCGGCTGCCCGATGTCCTCGACCAGCGTCACCGTCGGCCTGAACCGGGCGATGGGCGCGCGGTCGGTCGGGCAGCAGCAGATCGGCACGTCCAGTGCGTCCCCGACCGGGTGCCAGCCGCTGGTGAGCACGCAGGTGGTTACCGGCGTGAACATGGCGCTGGGCCGCGGTTCGCAGGCCGACCAGTCGATCGCGGCACAAGGCCCGCGCGGCCTGCTGTCAACCAATACCTACACCCGTGGCTACAACTACGGTTACGGCGCGATGTCGAGCGCCAACCAGCGTATTCTCAACCAGGTTGGACGGTAAGTATTGTTTTGAACGCGCGGTGCACGTCGCCTGACCGCGCGCAAAGGAGAAGCCCCATGTTCCGCTATCGGCAAATCATCGTATCCACGGCCATATCGTTTCTGCTGGGCTCTGCCCCGGCGATGGCGGAGACGCTGCGCTGCCAGTCGGTCAACGGCAACCTCAATTGCGCCGGCTCGAACGGCGTCAGTTGCCAGACGGTCGACGGCAAGAAGGTTTGCACCAGCGGTCACGGCGATGTCGTGCAGTCGTTCGGCGGCGCCCAACCGCAGGACGACGACATGGATCTGGACGAGACACTGGCCCCGAAGTCGCGGCTGGAGCAGCGCGGGCCGAGCGGCCACCGGATGATGCTGCAGCGGGATGGCACGTTTCTGCGGCTGCACACCGACTGGCTGTCGGTCCAGCGCAACTGATTGCAAGGGGACATTCCATGACCTGTCGCGCCACGAGCTCTCGCGCCCCGACCTGTCGCTCCATGACCTCTCGCGCATTGCTGTCGGGCCTGGCCGTTCTCCTTCTCGGTGCCCCCGCAATTGCGCAGGATGCCGGCGGTGTTTCGCTGGCGCCGGGGATCGGCAAGGGCCCAGTCGGGTTGGCGCGCCCGCTGCTGTCGGCGCCGCCGCCGTTCCTCACCGCACGCGACCTGCAGAGCGGGATGACGCCGGCTGACCACCAGGCGCAGAACCAGAACATGATCACGCGGCTGCGCGGCGATGCCGGATATCTGGCAGGATTTTCGTTCGGCACGCCTCTTGCGCCGAGCCGGCAGGTGCCGGTGGCGGGCGAGGATGGCGGCTTCGGCTTTAGCGGCCATGGCCGGCACCGGCGCCCACCGGTCATCATCAACAACGAAGGGCCGCTGCAGGTCATCAACGGCACCGGCAACGTGGTGCAGCAGCAGTATGCAAGCGGACCGGGGCCGATCGCACAGCAGCAGGTCTCGACGACCGGTGCCGCAGGCGGTGGCGCGTCGAATGTGGTCACCCGATCGGGGAATATCGTGCAGCGTACCCCATAGCCGCCGCAGTGCTGGGTTGAGTTGCATCGTGCCCGCTAACACGCGGGCTGGATCGCCGAGGACCCATGGAAAGACATGCGTGTCCGACAGCAGGCGCATCAGCCATCGCCGTCCATCGCACCGATGATCTCGTCAGGGGTCCGGGTAAAATCGGACGCCGTCGTGATCCGGCCGGCCAATGCACCAAACGGCATCTTCCGCTCCCCCTCGAGGGGCATAAGACGCGCCACCGGCTCGCCTCGGGAGGTGAGGACCACCGCAACGCCCTGGCTGGCCTTCTCGATATCGGCCGCGAGATGATGGCGGAACTCGGCGATCGATACGGTTTCCTGCCGTACCGCGCGCGCCGCGCCGGCGTGACTCTTGGTCGCGCCAACCTCGGCTGCCCCTGGGTCGGAGTTCGCCGCCATTTGCCCGCCTTCCCCATCGTGTACATGTCAGTGTACACGATGCATCTAATCAGCAAGACGCCCGAAGCAATTCAATATCACCGCGCCGGAAACAGATGCGCGAACCGCTCAGCGTGATCCGGTCCGCTACCCCGGCCGCCTGCGTCACCGCCCATGAAACCGCAGCGCGAACAAATGCACTAGGCAACCCCCCGGTTCCACGATATTCCCGGCGCGTCGCTGAAACCGGGATGTGGAGCGTAGCCCGAATGGACTCGATGGAGGTCAACAAGGTCGTCGCGGCGATTCTCGTCGCCGGGATCATCTTCTTTCTCACCGGCACGATCGGCGTGAACCTGGTTCAGAACGACGT
>DASQVN010000555.1:0-3041 GCA_035640755.1 Rhodopila sp. | reverse complement strand
CGGGGGCGAGCCAGTCGTCTGCATCCAGGAAAAGGAAAGCATCGCTGCGCCCGGCTTCGGCGATGCCGCGGTTGCGGGCGGCGGAAACGCCAGAGTTGGGCTGGCGCAGTATATGGATGCGAGGATCACGGAAGCTGGTGGCGACCTCGGCTGTCGGATCGGTCGAGCCGTCGTCGACGACCACCAGCGACCAGTCTCGGTGGGTCTGGGCGATGACGGAGGCGATGGCGTCTGCAATATAGGGCGCGACGTTGAAGGCTGGTGTGACAACAGCGACGTGCACGCGGCAGATCCCCCGGTCGGAATGGGGGAGTTTACGCGGGAATGGTTAACAAGGGGTTAATGCAGGCCGTTCGCGTTTGCCTGATGCGCAGGGAAGACTGGATATCCGGATGGCGCGGTCGAGGGGATGGCCGGGTCAGGCCCGGCCATGGGGCGAGAAGCGACAGGCCTCTCGGCAAGGTCCAGGCGACCGGATCAGGCCTTGACGGGGATGCCCTGGTCCTTGAACAGGGTTTCCAGCTCACCCGACTGGAACATTTCGGTAATGATGTCGCAGCCACCGACGAACTCGCCCTTGACGTAGAGTTGGGGAATGGTCGGCCACTGGCTGAACTGCTTGATGCCCTCGCGCAGCTCCATGTCCTCGAGCACGTTGGCGGACTGGAAGGGAACGCCCATGTGGGAGAGGATCTGCACGACGCGGGCTGAGAAGCCGCACTGCGGGAATATCGGCGTGCCCTTCATGTAGAGCATGACGGGGTTTTGCTGGATTTCGTTTTGAATGCGCTGGTTGATGTCGGACATGTTGGGAACTCCTTCTGCCCCTGATTATTCGGGAGCCGATGTCTGCAATGCAAGGGCGTGCAACTCGCCACCCATGCGGCCGCGCAGGGCGGCGTAGACGATCTGGTGCTGTTTCACGCGGGACAGGCCGCGGAACGTCTCACTGACGACATTGGCGGCGTAGTGGTCGCCATCGCCGGCCAGATCCTCGACCGTGACCCGCGCGTCGGGCAAGGCTGCCTTGATCAGGGCCTCGATCTCGCTCGCCGCCATGGCCATCGTCGTGGGGTCCTTTCAGTTGTCCATCCAGGTGGGAAAGAAGCGTTCGTGCGCTTCCCGCAACGCCTTGACGGATATTGTGCCTCCGTCGGGCAGAGTCAAATCCTGGCCGCCCGAGGTGCCGAGGCGCATGGCCGGGATGCCGGCGGCGTCAGCGGTGCGGCAGAAGGCGGCGGCGTCGGGCACGGCGACGATGTAGCGGGCCTGGTCCTCGCCAAACCAGAAGGCGTGGCCGGGGATGTCGCGCGGATGGGTGACCAGGCGGGCGCCGACGCCGGATGCCATGGCCATTTCGGCGACTGCGACCAGGATGCCGCCATCGGAGACATCGTGACAGGCGCGAATGGTGCGGTTCAGGATACTGGCGCGGATGAAGTCGCCGTTCGCCCGTTCGATCTCGAGATCAACCGGTGGGGGGGCGCCGTCCTCACGGCCGGCGATCTCCCGCAGCCAGAGCGATTGGCCCATCCAGCCGGTGGTGGTACCGACCAGCACGAGGTCGAGCCAGGGGGGCAGGGCGATGCCGACAGCGAGGGTGGCATCCTCCAGCACGCCCAGGCCGCCGATCGCGGGGGTGGGCAGAATTGGGCGGCCCTCGGTTTCGTTGTAGAGGCTGACGTTGCCGGAGACGACGGGGAATTCCAATGCTTCGCAGGCGGCCGCCATGCCGCGGATGGCGGCGGCGAACTGGCCCATGATCTCGGGCTTTTCGGGATTGCCGAAGTTCATGTTGTCGGTGATTGCCAGCGGGCGGGCGCCGACGGCGGTCAGGTTGCGCCAGGCTTCGGCGACGGCCTGGGCGCCGCCGAGTTCGGGGTCGGCCTGGCAGTACCGGGGGGTGCAGTCGGTGGTGAGGGCGATGGCACGGGACAGGCCGTCGAGCTTGACCACCGCGGCATCGGCGGCGCCGGGGCGCTTTACGGTCTGGCCGCCGACGGTGCTGTCGTACTGGTCCCAGACCCAGGCGCGGGAACAGAGGTCGGGGCTGGCGATGAGCTTCTCCACCGCGCGGGTCAGGCCGAGGCGGTCCTCGATGCGGGCGGGGTTGAGCTTTTCCTTCTTGGGCGTGTCGAGGGTTGGGCGGGTGTAGAGCGGCGCCTGGTCATTCAGCGGGGCGAGGGGGATGTCGGCCTCGATGCGGCCCTGATGGCGGACGGTGATGCGGCCGGTGTCGGTCAGGCGGCCGATGACGGCGAAGTCGAGGTCCCACTTGGCGAAGATGTCGCGGGCGAGCTGCTCACGGTCGGGGCGCAGGACCATCAGCATGCGTTCCTGACTCTCCGAGAGCATGAACTCGTAGGCGCTCATGCCGGTCTCGCGGGCCGGCACGGTGTCGAGGTCAAGCTCGATGCCGACGCCGCCCTTGCCGGCCATCTCGACCGAGGAGCTGGTCAGGCCGGCGGCACCCATGTCCTGGATGGCGACGATCGCGTCGGTGGCCATCAGCTCCAGGCAGGCCTCGATCAGCAGCTTTTCGGTGAAGGGATCGCCGACCTGGACGGTTGGGCGCTTTTCCTCCGAATCGGCGGCAAACTCGGTTGACGCCATGGTGGCGCCGTGGATGCCGTCGCGGCCCGTCTTGCTGCCGACATAGACGACCGGGTTACCGACCCCGGCGGCGGCGCTGAGAAAGATGCGGTCCTTGCGGGCGATGCCGACGGTCATGGCATTGACCAGCGGATTGCCGTCGAAGGCCGGATGGAAGTTGATCTCGCCGCCCACCGTGGGAACGCCGACGCAGTTGCCGTAGCCGCCGATGCCGCGCACGACTCCATCGACGATGCGCTTGGTGCGCGGGTGGTCAGGTCGGCCGAAGCGGAGTGCGTTCAGATTGGCGATGGGACGGGCGCCCATGGTGAAGACGTCGCGCAGGATGCCGCCCACGCCGGTCGCCGCGCCCTGGTAGGGCTCGATGAAGCTGGGGTGGTTATGGCTTTCCATTTTGAACACCGCCGCCAGTCCGTCGCCGATATCGA
>DASQVN010000554.1:0-3164 GCA_035640755.1 Rhodopila sp. | reverse complement strand
CAACGAATCGTACGCTGCGTCGTGCACCAGCACGTGCTTGAATGTGTAGATCGCGTCAGGCGGTGTCCCACGACGGAAGGCCAACCCCGACTCACTCAACAGCACGAGTGCGTCGTCGAGTTGGGCTTTCGGTACCGGTGCCACTGCTTCGATCAGTTCGTAGCTGAATTCACGGCCAATCGCCGCCCCGATCTGGGCGATCTCCTTCACCGGCATGAACCGATCCAATCGTGCCATCAGCGAGTCCCGCAGCGTCACCGGAACGGTGACGGTCCGACTGGGGCCACGGTACTCGTAATGATCGCCTACGTCCTTCAATTCCCCGGATTCGAGAATGGACTTGATTAGTTCCTCGACAAACAGCGGCACGCCATCGGTCCGGGTCAGGACCTGCTCGAGCAGCGGCGCGGGCAGCGCCTTGCCGCCCGCCAGCAAAGATACCATTGCCGCGCTCTGCGCTCGGGTGAGCTTGGAGAGGTTCAGGGCACCGACATGTCCCTGCCGCGACCAGCGCGACCGAAACTCCGGCCGGTGCGTGAGCACGACCAGCAACGGAACGGTTCTCACCCGGTCGATCAGCAGATCCAACACCTCCAGCGTGGTCGGATCGGCCCAATGAGCATCCTCGAACAGGAGTACGCTGGGTCGTTTGCGAGCAGCCGCTTCGATCAGATCAACCAAGGTCCGAAGCGTCTCGTCCTTGAACTTCTGCGGCGTCATCGGCCGGACCCCATAGCGCTGCTCGCAGGGGATCAACAGGATCGACGCGGCGAACCGGACATCTTCCATCGGCAGGCCGTAGTGCGTGGCGACCAGCGCTTCCAACTTGTCGAGTTTCGCGTCCGTTGTGTCGTCGCGAGCGAACCTCAGTGCCCGCTCGAGATTGTCGATGATCGGCCAGAAGACGCTGTTCACAAAGTACGGCGAGCACTGGAAGCGCAGCGTGTGCACGCCCTGTGCCGCGAGGCGCTCGCGCAGGACGCTCAGGATGCGGCTCTTGCCGATCCCTGGTTCCCCGCACAGCAACACCACCTGGCCTTCGCCGTCCTGGGCCTGTGCCGAGCGACGCAGCAGCAGATCGACCTCCTCCTCGCGGCCCACCAGCGGGGTAAGCCCGGTAGCGGTGTGATGGGCGTCAAAGCGGCTTTCCGTCAGCGCGAGACGCTCCACCCGCCAGGCATGAACGGGATCCGCAAACCCCTTCAGGCCATGTTCGCCGAGGTCGCTCAGGTCAAACGCGTTGCCGACCAGGCGGCGGGTCGAGGCGGCGATGACGATCTGATCGGTGGCCGCCAGCCCTTGCAGACGTGCCGCCAGATTGGGCGTGCTGCCCACCGCCAACTTGGCCTGGTCCCCGGCCCCGGCCGGTTCACCGACCACCACAGGGCCGGTGGCAACGCCAATGCGAACTGACAAGGTTTCGATGGACGATGCCCGTTTGATGCTCTGGACAATCTCCAGGGCAGCCCGCACGGCACGCTCGGCGTCGTCCTCATGCGCGGCGGGCCAGCCGAAATAGGTCAGGATGCCATCCCCGACATAGCGCGCGACGAACCCGTCGTAGCGAGCAATCACGTCCCCGCAAAGGGTTCGATAAACATGCAGCAGATCACGCAATTCTTCCGGATCGAGCTTTTCACTCAGTGCTGTCGAACCCATCAGGTCGCAGAACATCACGGTGAGCTGGCGGCGTTCGCCGCCATGCGGAACAGCAGCCTCGAAAGGTGTCCCCGAAGCGGCGTTCACCGCTGCTGCCGACGGGATTTTGGTTTGCCCGTCCAGCTTGGCGACGGCCTGGTGTAGACGTTTGCGGTCGCCCAGCGTGAGGCCGAGCTCACGCAGGTCCGCGTCAGTCACCAGCTGGATGACATCGAAGTCGATGCCATGGGCGGCGAAGACGCCCGCATAGTTTCCCAAACCGATTTCCGCCAGCCACTTCCCAAATGGCGTCATCGCGGTCCTCCTCAGGCCGAAGCCCTGGGATTGCACGGGTTGATCGCGCGGCAAGTGATTGCGCAGATGTCCCGGCTCATGCCGGCTCATCCAGCAGCGTCTTCGCGTCCTTCAGGTCGGCACGTCGAAGCCTTCGGTGAACCAATTATAGAGTGCAGAGCTTCAGTTGTCAGCTGAGCAACGCTAAGATCGAATGATTAATGAACTACTCCGGCCCACGACACTACGCCAGAAACTCCGCCGGTGACGGCGATCAGCTCAGGTGCAGTTTCAGCGCGCGTGCCGGTTATAACTATTGGGCGTTCAACGACGACGCGGGACCGTTTCTTCGGAAATCACGGAAATTGATGCAGGTTGCCCCATGCGGCCCAGACACGTGGTTTCAGCTGCAACGCGAAGTTATCGAGCTGAAGCGACGGCGGGAACGTGGCCACTAGAGTCTCACGGTCCTTTGCCAAAACAAGGCGCCCGAGTTTCCGGACATTCCAGGCGTGACCGCTCAAGGTTCGTTTGCCGGACAGAACTCAGTCGGACTCGCAAAAGCTGAATCTATTGGCAATTCAATACGATAGCGTTCGATCCTCTGCACAACGCATTGATTTAACACACTTTCCTTAGCGGCACTTTCCGCACGCATATGACGGAAAGGCCAGGCAATGACCGAGGATGGGGGCCGTGCACCCAGCCCGGGATCGACATGGCACAGCAGGGCGGCGTCGATCCGGCGGTGCTGCGCGCCATCGTGACGCGCGACTTCGCCGCGATGCCTGAGGAGGTGGCGCTGGCCGTGCGCTTCACGGAGGCGACACTGGCGCGCAGCGCGGAAGCCGATGAGCTGCGCGAGCAGGTCGTACGCCGGTTCGGCCAGCGCGGGCTGATCTCGCTGGGCTTCGCGATGCTCGCGGCGCGCATGTATCCGACCTTGAAATACACACTCGGCTACGGCCAGGCCTGCACGCGCCTTACCATCGGCGGCGAGGTGCAGCCGGTGCTGCGCGAGGTGCGTCAGCCGCCGCGCGCAACGGCCGCATAACCGACCGTTGCGGGAGCCGGTGCCGCCGTGTAGCTCGGCGGCAGAGCGGCGGTTCCGACCGGGGTCGTGTTTCGAGTGCCGATTTGCAGGCGCTCCATGCCAGGGTGCCTCGGCGCGCCAGGCCGAGCGGCCGTTCGCAACCTGGACAGGAGCCTGCCATGCAGCGACGTACGTTCCT
>DASQVN010000553.1:0-6014 GCA_035640755.1 Rhodopila sp. | reverse complement strand
GTGAAGGTCGGCGGCGTGCAGGGGATCGCGCTGACCAAGCTCGATGTGCTGGACGGGCTGGAGGAGCTGAAGATCGGCGTTGGCTATCGGATCAATGGGGAATTTCACAGGCACCTGCCGGCGGCGCCGGCAACGCAGGCGGCGGCGGTGCCGGAATATGAGGCGATGGAGGGGTGGTCCGGATCTTCGCACGGGGCGCGGTCGTGGGCGGACCTGCCGGCGCAGGCGGTGAAGTATGTGCGGCGGATCGAGGAACTGGTGGAGGCGCCGGTAACGCTGCTTTCGACCAGCCCGGAGCGGGATGACACCATCATGGTGAAGGATCCGTTCGAGGGGTAGTGGCTGTCCGGTTCGGGCGCCGAAGTCGTGGATGCCGCGCCTGCGCCGGCCACGACGAGCAGTGGGCGCCGCGTCGTGCGCGCCTGCATTAACCACCCGTTAACCTGTTTCGGCCTAGAGATCGGCGGCCTCACCAAAATGGTTTGCCGCTCATGTCCGATGCGTTGTCGCTGGGGGAATACGCCGACCTGATCGATGGCCGGTTTGCGGTCGATACGGCCAAGCCGTTGCCGGCCGCAGGCGCGGGCCTGCCGGCGTTCATGGCGCGGGACCGGCTGATGGCCGATGCGCCGCGGGTGGCGCTGGCGGCTTCGCGCGACCTTTCGCCTCGCCTCGACATCCTTGAGACTCTGACGGACCCGATCGAGAACCTGATGGCGCCGCTGGGGCATGGCGTCGCGCCATCGGCCACACGCGGCGTGGATGGGTATTTCGTCGTGTGCACGCTGCCGCCCGGGGCGCCGCTGTCGGAGAGCAAGGAACGGTGGACCGACCGGGCGCTGATTGACCTGGTACTGCGGCCGATCGCACAGGTGCTGGACACGCTGCAGGACTATCACATCACGCACCGTGCGATCCGGCTGAACAACGTATTCCAGGGCGCGCCGGGGCAGCTGGTGACGCTGGGTGCCGCCTGGGCCGCGCCGCCGGCGTTCCATCAGCCGGCAATTTTCGAACCGATCTACAGCGCTATGTGCCACAGCGCGGGCCGGGGCGAGGGGACGACGGCGGACGACATATATGCACTGGGCGTACTGCTGGTGTGCCTGGGCAGCGGCAAGGTGCCGTTCGCCGGCCTGACTGACGCGGCAGTGGTGCAGTGGAAGCTGGACATGGGGAGCTACACCGCTCTGACGCGGGACTTCATGCCCTCGGGTCTGTTGAGTGATCTGCTGCGCGGGATGCTGGCGGACGATCCCGATCACCGGCCGTCACCCAAGCTGCTGCTGGACACCGCCGCAGCGCGCGGCCGTCGGCTGATCGCCCGGCCGCCGCGGCGCAGCCAGCGGCCGCTGCGCGTAAACGATGTCGCGGCCTACGACTCGCGCACGCTGGCCTATGCTCTGGCGCTGGATGACCGGCGCTCCATGCAGGTGCTGCGCAGCGGCGTCGTGTCGCAATGGTTGCGGCGCGACCTGGCCGATGCGGCGCTGGCGACGCAGGTGGAGGAGCTGGTACGGGCGCGGGTGGCGGACACGCACCCGAATGCGATGAGCGATCCGCTGGTTGTGATGCAGGTGGTCACGATCATCAATCCACGCATGCCGCTGTGCTGGCGCGGCGTGTTGCTGTGGCCTGATGGGCTGCCGGCACTGATGGCGGAGGCCGTGGGTGGCGTGCGCGACATGATGGTGGTGGTCGAGGAGCTGCTGACCACCGACATCGTCAGCCGCTGGTCGTCGATGCCGGCGCGGGAAGGGCGCGGCGCGAGCTTTACCCTGCCGCTCGAGGCATTCCAGCACCGTCATGCGCTGGTCAGCCACCATCCGGGCAGCCTAGCGCGGCTGTTCTATGCCATGAATCCGATCCTGCCGTGCCGAGCACCGCAGGTTGAGGAACGGTGGGTGACGACGATGGCGGAACTGATGCAGCAGCTCGAGCGCACGGCGCCGGAGAGCGACACCAGCGTGATCGACCTGCCGCTGGCGGCGTTCATCGCCTGCAAGACCGACCGCCGGATCGAGCCGATGGTGTCGGAGCTGCTGCTGACCAAGGACCCTGGCCAGTTCCGCATTCGGGAGTTGGAACTGCTGCGGGAACTGCAGGCGCGGCACCATCCGGGCCCCATGCCGCGGCTGGCGAAATGGCTGGCGGAGCGGATCAGGCCCGATCTGGAGGCTTGGCGGAACCGGCCGCGGCGGGCGGCGCTGGCCACGCAACTGGCGGAGACGGCGAAAGCCGGCTCCTTGTCCCGCCTGCTCATGCTGCTGCGGAACCCGGCCGGGCTGGCGGCGGACTCGGCCGGCGCGGAGCGGGCACGGGCGGAGCTGCGGCGGATCGAGGCGGAGCTGCGGATGATCGATGACCACGGCACGGTGCGGGTAGCCTATGCTGAGCGGGCCGGACAGGCGATTGCCGGCGGGGTCGGGCTGGTGGCGCTGATCATGGCCGCGCTGTGGATCGTGGTGCCATGAGGCAGAGGTCGTGAGCGGGCACGCGGAGAAGCGGGCTGGCGGCGGGGCGCTGACCCTGCTGCTGCTGGGCCTGGGCTGCGGCGGGCTCGTGGCGCTGTCGCCGGATATCGCGCTGCCGTTGGCGGTTCTGCTGCTGCCGGGGTTGATCTATCTGATGGTCGACCATAGCGAGGGATGGGGGGTGGCGCGGGCTGTCCTGCTGTTCCAGGCAGCGGCCTGCGTGCGCCCGATCTCGGACGCGTGGTACCAGTGCAGCGGGGTCGATGGCTGCATGTCGATGCTGGCGGCACCGGCCACGATACTGTGGGTCTGGTTGGTCGGGGGCGCGGCATGGCTGCTGACACAGGTGCTGCCGATCGGGCTGAAGCTGCTGAACGACATGCGCCTCCGGCACTACCGCTCGGCCTTGCAGGCACGGCGGGAGGCGCTGAACGCGGAATGGGGTCTGGAGTAGCGCGTGATCGTTTGCGGCGGGCTCGTCGGAGAATGTACACCACCTGCTCAAACAAGCACCGTCTCAACAAAAAAGGCCCGCTGGAGCGGGCCTTCGCAGTGCGAGTTCTGAGCAGGCTCAGGCCGCTTCGACTGCCTGCGCCCGACCCGCATTCATCCGCCGTTCGGCGATCTGCGCCTTCATTGCCTTCTGCAGCTTCTCAAAGGCGCGAACCTCGATCTGGCGAACCCGTTCGCGGGAGATGTTGTACTGCTGCGACAGGTCTTCCAGCGTGGTCGGGTTGTCCTTCAGCCGCCGCTCGATCAGGATGTGACGCTCGCGTTCGTTGAGCGACTTCAGGGCGCCGGACAGAAGGGCCTTGCGGCCGCTGAGTTCCTCGCGGTCGGCGATCAGGCTTTCCTGGCTTTCCGCCTCATCGACCAGCCAGTCCTGCCATTCGCCTTCGCTGTCCTGCCGGACGGGGGCGTTCAGGCTGTGATCCGGTGCGGCGAGGCGGCGGTTCATGCTGATCACGTCCTGCTCCGGCACATCGAGCACGCGGGCGATCTTGGCGACCTGATCGGGATGCAGGTCGCCGTCGTCGATTGCCTGCATCTGGCCCTTCAGGCGGCGCAGGTTGAAGAACAGCTTCTTCTGGGCGGCGGTGGTGCCCATCTTCACCAGCGACCAGGAGTGCAGGATGTATTCCTGGATAGCGGCGCGGATCCACCACATGGCGTAGGTCGCCAGGCGGAAGCCGCGGTCGGGGTCGAAGCGCTTGACGGCTTGCATCATGCCGACATTGCCTTCGCTGATCAGTTCACCGACCGGCAGGCCGTAGCCGCGATAGCCCATAGCAATTTTTGCGACAAGTCGCAGATGGGAGGTGACAAGCTTGTGGGCCGCCTCCATATCGTGGTTGTCACGCCAACGATGAGCGAGGGTGAGCTCCTCCTCCGGGGTGAGCATTGGGAACTTGCGGATCTCCTGGAGATACCGCGACAGATTGCCCTCCGGGGCGACGTTAAGGACGGCAGAGGCCACGAGGCAGGCTCCTTTCGTCAAACCGCGTGCTTGCCCGGGCGCGGCGCAAGGCGTGCGGTATGAATGGACTGAGACCAATTGTGGATGCAGGTGGGAATTTCACGTCCCGGTGACCCCGCCCCACATTAGGCAGCTTTGGGACCGGACGTTCTCCATCACCGCAGGGCACCCGCTCACGATGACGGTTATTATATACAGGACTGAAATAGTCCTGTCAAGCTTTATGCGTCATTAACTGCTTGACATGTGAGCATCGATCTGCCTCAGCAGCGCGTCCAGATCGGGCGGCACTGGGGCCTGGAAACTGAGTGTCCGCCCGGTCCGCGGGTGGCGGAAGCCGAGGCTCGCGGCATGCAAAGCCTGCCGCGGAAAGTCCAGAAGATGGCCGCGAAGCGGCATTGGGATGGCTTTCGCGGCAGCCGGCACGCGACGCAGGTACACTGGATCACCTATGACCGGATGGCCGCGGGCCGAGAGGTGAACGCGTATTTGATGGGTGCGCCCGGTGCCGAGGCGGCATTCAAGCCAGGAGAGGCTGGTCTGCCAAGCGCGCATGACCCGATAGCGGGTGAGCGCGGGCTTGCCGCCGTGGGTCATCACGGCCATGCGTTTACGGTCTCGCCGATCGCGGCCGATCGCGCCCTCGATTTCGCCCTGCAGGGGGGACGGGACGCCCCAGCAGAGGGCGACGTAGCTGCGTTCCAGGTCGCGGGTGGCGAAGGCGAGGGTGAGCGCGTCATTGGCGAGTTGGGTCTTGGCGACGACCATGACGCCGGAGGTGTCCTTGTCCAGCCGGTGCACGATGCCGGGGCGCTTCTCGGCGCCGATGCCGCTGAAGCCCGGGCCGCAATGGGCGAGCAGCGCGTTTACCAGGGTGTGGTCGGGATTGCCGGGGGCGGGATGCACGACCAGGCCGGCGGGCTTGTCGAGCACAATCAGGTCGGCGTCTTCGTAGAAAATGGTGAAGGGAATGGCCTGGGGCTGCGGCGTAGCCGGCGCGGGCGGGGGCAGATCGAGCAGGTAGATCCCGCCCGCGCGCACGGGTTCGGCAGGCTGCGTGACCGGCCCCTGATCACTACGCAGGCGGGCATCCTCGATCAGAGCCTTGACGCGGGAGCGCGACAGCGTGCCCAGGGCTTCGGCGATGAAGCGGTCGATCCGCTGACCGGCCCGGTCGGGGGCGGCGACGATTCGAATGGGGCCGGCGGACGCGGCGGATGGCGGTTCGCTGTTGGCGTTCATGCGGCTATGGGATACGCGGACCGGCCCGCTTCGGAAAGGAGTACGGGCGGCTGCCGGGGAGTTGCCATGCGGGCGTTGAAGATTGTCACCATCGTGATGGGTGTGCTGATCGTGCTCGGGACCATGACGCTGGTCGTGCTGGTGGCTCGGCGTTCTGCGGCGCCGTCGGCGGGCGGGGCGGCAATGGCAGCCTCGGCGGTGCTGGACGAGCCGGCGGGCACGCGGATCGTCGGGGTCGCCGCGGTGCAGGACCGGCTGGCGGTGCAGCTTCAGGGGGGTGGCGCGGACCGAGTGGTGATCGTTGATCCGCGGAGCGGCGGGGTGGTGGGGCGTATCTCGCTGGCGCGCTGATCCAGGCTTGAGGTCGGCGGCGTTCCGGCGTAGAAGAGCGCGTCTGGCTTGGTCCCGTTCGTCTAGAGGCCTAGGACAGTGCCCTCTCACGGCACCAACAGGGGTTCGAATCCCCTACGGGACGCCATTCCGGAACAAAACTGGGCACCACGCCTCCGACCATGATCGGCTGGTCTGATGAGGCTGCTTTTACGAGCGCGGCGGTCGGCCCACACAGATGGACCTCCGCGTCGCCGACGGTGATCCGATCGACGAACAGTCGCAGGTATGCCTTGCGGAAGCTGGCATCGCCGTTCTGCAGTGCGTCGCGCATCGCTTGTGCGAAGCGGGTGAGGCGTTCCGGCGTAATTGGGTTAGTGAACTTACCTTGCGCCGCCTCCAGCAGCCGAACCCGCTCAGCCGCGGCCTGACGACGGTATTTGGCAGCGTCGAGGTTGGATTTGAAATCCGGGTCGTCGTCCTCAACCAAG
>DASQVN010000552.1:0-3377 GCA_035640755.1 Rhodopila sp. | reverse complement strand
CTTGATGTCGCGCTCACGCTATACACAGGGCCCACGGCGCCGGGATTGAGAGCATCAGCCTGATAGCCTGTGACCGAGTCCGATTGGAGGAACGTCAAACCGCCAAGCCTGCTTGGCAGGAAAACATCCCACGTGTTGTCGATACGGGACTTGACAGTCGTCGGTGAGCTGCCATCGTTTTGATTTTTTACCGTACCGGTTTCGCTCTCGCCGGCCTGGATGCTGACTCCGGTCAACGTTCCGAGACTTGTGTCAAATCCCGCAAAATGCAGGTTCACGACGGGATACAGCCCTTCGCCAGTGCCCCAGTCGGTTGACTGCGGCCCGAAACTGGCAGTCTGTACGATGGTCGCAGCCTGTGCCTGAACAAGACCGAGCCCAATCCAGAACGCCGAGGCAGCAACGGTTGCCAGCTTAACCATTCGTTTCGCCTTCATTACACAACCTTGATACCCCACAGGGCTTACGCGACATACCCAAGCAACCTGCATGCCAGGGTATTTAGTTGTTGAATGTCAATCACATCCCGGGCCGCCGCCGCGAACTGTCAGTGCATGTGTAAAATTTTCCGACGGACGACGGCACCGCCGCGCAGTCGCCCCCAGGCGGGGGATGGAACGGGCGCACCGATCGTGCCCGCCCGAAGACTACGTCCTGGCCCGCACGCCCAGCACATGCGCGATGGCATACGTCAGGTCAGGCCGGTTCAGCGTGTAGAAGTGGAATTCGTCTACCCCATTGGCCTGCAGCAGCCGCACCTGCTCCGCGGCAACCACCATGCCCACCATGCGGCGGGTTTCCGGGTCGTCTTCCGTTCCCTCGAACAGCCGAGCCATCCAGGCCGGCACGGTCGCGCCGCACATGGCGGAGAATTTCACCGCCTGCGCAAAATTCGACACCGGCATGATGCCAGGCACAATCGGCGCCTTGATCCCCGCCGCCAAGCACAGATCGAGGAAGCGCAGATAGACCGAGGTATCGAAGAAGTATTGCGTGATCGCCCGCGTCGCCCCCGCATCGAGCTTCCGCTTCAAATTCTCGAGATCAGCGACCGGACTCACGGCCGCAGGATGCACCTCGGGGTATGCGGCCACCGAGATCTCGAAATCCGCCACCTTCCGCACCCCGGCGACGAGATCCGCCGCATAGGCGTATCCGCCCGGATGCGGTGCGTAGGCCGTTCCCGGCGGTGCATCCCCGCGCAGCGCGACGATGTGCCGGACCCCGGCATCCCAGTACTGCCGCGCCACCGCATCGACCTCCTCGCAGGTCGCGCCGACGCAGGTCAGATGCGCCGCCGGCACCAGGCTGGTTTCGCGCACGATGCGCGTGACCGTCGCGTGGGTCCGCGCCTGCGTCGACCCGCCGGCCCCGTAGGTGACCGAAACGAAGCGCGGTGCCAGCGGCTCCAGCCGCTTGATGCAGGTCCACAACTGTTCTTCCAGCGCCTCGGTGCGCGGGGGAAAGAACTCGAAGGAGAGCTTGGGCGCGGGCATCCCTGCATCGCGCGCCGGCAATCCGGTGAAGCGCGGCCCCGTCAGCCAGCGCGGCAGGGTCGCGTAGCCGTTCTCTGTCTGCTCGTCCATCCGACACGCTTGCCCCGATTCCGCACCGCCATGCAAGACCAACGATGCAGGGTTTGCGTCATTGCCGAGTGGTGATATGCGCGCAAACGCGCCGGTTCACGGAAAACTTAGTTAGAAGGTGTTTCAATTCGCTCCAGATTCGCCATCTTCCGCTGCGACCTTGTGCACACCCCAGCGGCATGCGGTCCTTGACCCGAGGAAGTCGATGCGTTTTCCTTCTCCTAGCCTTCCCGGTTTCTTCGGGACCTTCAGGCTGCTGTTCCCCATGCTCGGCGTTCTGGTCCTGGCGGCCTGCGCCGCCAAGCCGCCGCCGGACGATCCGGACGCGCTCGCCGAATACAATCAGATCAATGATCCGCTGGAGCCGACGAACCGCGTCTTCTATGCGATCAACAACGGCCTGGATACCGTCATCCTGAAACCCGCGGCGCAGGCCTACCGCTACGTCCTGCCGCAACCTGTCCGTAACGGCGTGCACAACGTCCTCGGCAACCTCGGTACGCCGGTGCAGCTTGTAAACGACATGCTGGAAGGCAAGCCGCGCCGCGCCGGCGACACGGCGATGCGCTTCGTGATCAATACGACCGTCGGCGTGCTCGGCATTTTCGACGTGGCAACCGGCTGGGGCTATCCCACCCATGACGCCGATTTCGGCCTGACCCTCGCCAACTGGGGCGTGCCGGAGGGGCCGTTCCTGTTCCTGCCCGTGCTCGGCCCCAGTGACCCGCGCGACGCCAGCGGCTACGGTGCCGACATCGTGCTCGACCCATTCACCTGGGTGGGCAGCTCCCATGATACCGGCTTGAAGATCTTCAACTGGACGCGGTATGGCCTCAACGCCGTTGACGCGCGGGAGAGGGTGCTGGATTCGATAGACCAAATCAAGAAGACCGCGCTCGACCCCTACGCCACGTTCCGCAGCCTGTTCCGCCAGCACCGCAGGGCCCAGCTCGACGAACTGCAGAACGACCACCGGGCCACCGTGCCCGCGTGGTTCCCGCAACCTTCCAGTCCACAAGCCGAGTAGTCGGAATTTGCACCGGAGTTCGCATCGCATGTTTCACCGCCGGCACTTCCTGATGTTCGCCGCCGCTTCCGGTGCGGGGCTGGCCGCCGGGCCGGTCCTAGCACAAGGCGCGGTCGACAAGGCCGCCGCCTTCGTCAAGAGCACCGGCGACAAGCTGGTCGCGGTCGTCAACGGTCCCGGATCGGCAAGCCAGAAGCGGGCCGAGATGACTCGCATCATCAATTCCGCCGTGGATGTCGATGGCGTCGGCCGCTTCTGCCTGGGCCGCTACTGGCGGCAGGCAACCTCCCAGCAGCAGAAGGAATACCTTCAACTGTTCCATGAGGTCCTGGTCACCAACATCACCTCCAAGCTCGGCGAATACCAGGGCGTGTCCTTCACCATGGGCCGTAGCCGCCTGCAGGATGAGGACGCCTGGGTCTCCACGACCGTTACCCGCCCCAACAACCCGCCCACCGCCGTCGATTGGGTCATTGCCGACCCCGGCAGCAGCCCGAAAATCATCGACGTGGTCGCCGAGGGAACATCCCTGCGCCTGACCCAGCGCAGCGACTACGCCTCCTATTTGGCGCACAACAACAACAACATCGACGCCTTGATCACCGCCATGCGCAACCAGGTGTCGCAGTCGCAGAGCGGCTAGTGTCCCGGTTCGGAAGTTCGTCGTGCTGAAATCAGCCGCTTTACGAACTTCCGAACCGATAAGGACACTAGCAAAGCATTGTTTTCTCGTAGTGTGGTTTATGGTTCCGAAGTCCGCTACG
>DASQVN010000551.1:0-3506 GCA_035640755.1 Rhodopila sp. | reverse complement strand
GCGAATCTCGGGTCGGTCTGGATCGACGGGTCCCCCAGCACCTTCTGGCAGAACACCGCCCACTCCCGCTCATTCTGCAGCCCAAGGATCACCTGCCCATCCTTCGTCCGGTGCGCCCCATAGGGCGCAATGGCCGGATGGCTCGTCGGCAGCCGCGGTGGCGGCGACCCCGTATAGGCGTGCCGCAGCATCGGATACGTCATCCATTCGCCCAGCGCATCCAGCATCGCCACCTTGATGTTGGCGCCTTCCCCGGTTCGCGCCCGCCGCAGCAGCGCCGACAAGATCCCGTTCAGCGCATACATCCCCGTCGCGATGTCGGCGATCGAGATCCCCACTCGCGACGGCTCCGCCTCCGATCCCGTCACGCTGATCAGCCCCGACTCCGCCTGGATCAGCAGGTCATACGCCTTCTTCTGCACGAACGGCCCGCTCTCGCCGTAGCCCGAGATGTCGCACACCACCAGCTTCGGATTCCGCGGCCTCAACGCCTCATGCGTCAGCCCGAGCCTCGCCGCCGCGCCGGGCGCAAGGTTCTGGACCAACACATCCGCCCCGTCGACCAACCCATCCAGCGCCGCCCGCGCCTCCGGATGCTTGATGTCCAGCGTGACGCTCCGCTTGCCCCGGTTCAGCCAGATGAAATGGCTGCAGATGCCGTTGACATAGTTGTCGTAGGCGCGGGCGAAGTCGCCTTCACCCGGCCGCTCGATTTTGATCACGTCGGCGCCGAGGTCCGCCAGGTGCCGCGTGCACAAGGGCGCGGCGACCGCATGCTCCAGCGAAACGACGCGCATGCCTTCCATCGGGCGCATCAGGCGTTTCCTCCGTGTCTTCCAGCGCACACCACTCTGAGCGCAGACTGCCAGAGCTGGATGTCACCGGCCAGCCTGTCATCCCAACCTGCCATGAACCCTCGACAGCCCTCAGCCGTGGCGCCGCGTGCCATGGCGATCAAGTCGTGCACGTCGATCGACACCAGATGACGCAGTGCAGGGCGGCTTGGCCGGAACTAAGGGTGCCCCAGCAGGAGGATATTGCTGTGCACGCCGGTGGCCAGGAATAACCCGCCCGTCAGCGGCGGTATGAGCGGCACGGTGAACGCCGGAATGAGGCTGGCGCCAGGAACCCTGAAATCGGCCGGCGTCGGACCCAGTACTACACCGAAACCGGTGGATCCGGGTGTTTGCGGTGTCAGAATAGCGGTGTGAGTCGTCGTTTTGATTGCCAGCGTGGCGGTGTGTTGCGACGCGGACTGGATGAACATCAAGCGGTCGCCGAATGGGATGACGAACCCGCTGAGCACAATCGTTTCAGAGGTTGTCGTGCTCACAGCAGCCGCAGGCGCACCCGTGGTGATCATGGCCATCCCTCCCAACATGCCAGCATATGATCCGAGATTCGAAACGTCAACTGACAGTTCGATGAGCGATCACCCGTAAGGGGCGGCCCGACAGCGCTATAGCAGAACGACATCCGACACTGGACGCGGCGGAACGTGCGGGCCTGTGAACCCGCTCTACAAAACGATGGAGAGCGCCCAAGGCCCGTGCTGTCAAAGCGGCGTATGCCCCTTGAGGAACGCCAGCACCTCGTCATGCTGCGCCTGCAGGTGCTCCGGCCCGCGCCAGTCGGTCAGCACCTCCACCCCCGGCAGCAGCGCCGCAAGCTCGGCGCTCGTCGCCGCCGGATGCGGGATGTCGGTTCCCGGCAGCAGCAACGTCGGTATCGAGCAGGACCGCGCGAACTCCCGATCGACGCTGAAGACGAAATCGCCCCTCCACATGTTGCGCCCGAACGCAGCGATCGCCTCCCGGTCGAGCCCCGGCCGAGCGCCCAGTTGCTCCGCGGTCCATTCCGCGTGGCTCTTCGGGAAATACCCCGTCTCCTCCGGATGCAGTCCGATCGGGTTCTGCAGCACCGCGCAGCACACCCGCTCCGGCGCCATCTGGATGATCTTGAGGCAGAAGCTGCCGCCGATGCACCCGCCCAGCACATGGAAGCGCCGGAAACTCAGGTGGTCCATCAGTGCCAGGTGATCCTCGGCATAGGTGTGCCAGCCATGGTCGGCCTGGATGTCCGCGCGCGACCGCCCGGCATTACGCTGATCCAGCGCGACGGCGGTGAAGCCCGCCGCGGGCAGCGCCTCGGTCCAGTCAACCCAGGGGCGGGGCGGGCCGTTCGGCGGCGAATGCCACATCTCGATCCGGGAACGCAGGCCGCCCGGCGCGAACAGCAGCACCGGGAAGCCTTCGCCGTATGTCTCGTAGTAAATTTCGCCGTCCGGGCGCCGCAGCATGGGCATGGCCTGATCCTCCCGATTGACCTGCACAGGCTGCGCCGGCGGCCCCGCGCCTGCAAGCCTGCGCCGTCGCCGGCCCAGGAACGTTGCTCAATCGCGAGAAGTTTCATATGACGGTGCGCGGGCACTGTCGTTTGGGGCGAACCTGCGCGGTTACGCAGCGTTCATATCAGATCATGGGAGAGCGGAACGTGCGAAACTCTGCTCTACCGATCAAGGGCCCCAGCACGCGTTCGCCGTTACCATCAGCTGCAAGGCGCGCTGGCATACGAACGAGGTACGTGTCATGAAACGGTTCGCCATGCTTGCCGCTGGTGCGCTGGCGGCGGCCTCTATTCATCCCGCCCACAGTCAGCCCGTCCCGCCGCTGACCTACATCCAGCCGGTGCCGCCGGCGGCTGTGCAGACGGTACAGAGCCGTCTGCACACCGCCGGCGACTACACCGGCGTGGTTGACGGCGTCTGGGGTCAGGACAGCGCCGCCGCCCTGCAGCGCTTCCAGGCCGAGCACCAGTTGCAGGCGACCGGGCAGTTGAACCAGGCCACCGCCGCCGCCCTCGGCATCGATCCAGCCATCCTTCTTGGCGTGCAGCAGGGCAGCCTGGCCCCGACGCCGCCACCCCCGCCGGACACGCTCCAGGCCGCCTCGGTCCGCGCCGTACAGGAGCGTCTGCACACACTCGGCTTCTATAACGGCAGCATTGACGGCATCTGGGGCGCAGGCACGCAAAATGCGGTCCAGCAGTTCCAGCAGAACCGTGGCCTGCAGCCCAACGGACAGCTCACCCAGGCCACCGTCGGCGCCTTGGGCCTGCCACCCGACTCGCTCGCCTATCGGTGAGCCGGTTTGCCGGGGACGCCATCTCGCCGCGGGTGACATCTCCAGGCAAACACGTTGCGGTTCCGCCCAGAGCGAACGGCGCCTCAGCAAACAGCGCCTCGGGCCGGAACCGGACCGTCCGGTCGTCCGCCACGCCGCGTTTATTGGTCGCCGGTATCGCCAGGATCAGCTATCGCCACGATCAGTCTGCGGCGAGCCTGTTCTCTGCCGCTGGATAAACCCCCTCCAGAAGCTCATCGAAGTGACGCCTGACTACGGAGTTGCACTCACAGGCGCGTACGCGCAGCGCAACCGCATCGTGTACTGCAATTTGACCACGCCGTGTGTGGATGATGGTCCGTTCTCTCAGGTCGTGGATGACCC
>DASQVN010000550.1:0-2953 GCA_035640755.1 Rhodopila sp. | reverse complement strand
GCGCCGCCCAGCACCGCCGCGACAAACAGCGCCGCGAACGTCACCGTCAACGTCGAGACCAGTGCCTGCAGCAGTCCCGCCGGGTCCGCCAGGAACGCCCCGACAATCGCCACCGGTCCAGGCAACTGGTACACCGGCATGCCGGTCAGCCGCACCGCAGCTTCCCACAGAGCCAGTGCCAGGATGCCGAACAGCGCCGGCGCCCACCGCATCGCCCATCTCATCGTAGCGCCTCCTGCAAGGCATGCCCGACCTTGGCCACCAGCGCCGCATAGGCCGGACTCAGCCGGGTTTCCGGACCACGGGGCAGGGCGGACTCGATCACGCGCTCGATCCGGCCGGGGCGCGGCGTCATCAGCACGATCCGGTGCGCCAGGAACGCCGCCTCGTAGATCGAGTGCGTGACGAACACCACCGTGCAGCCCGCCTGCTGCCAGACCTCCAGCAGATCGGCCTGCAGCCGGTGGCGGGTGAACTCATCCAGCGCGGCGAACGGCTCATCCATCAGCAGGACACGCGGCCGGGTCACCAGCGCGCGGGCAATCGACACCCGCATGCGCATGCCGCCCGACAGCGCGTGCGGACGCGCCTTCTCGAACCCGCCCAGGCCGACCCGCTGCAGCGCCGCATGCACCCGCGGCATCGCCTCGCGCCGGTCCGTCCCGCGCAGCCGCAGCGGCAGGAACACGTTGTCCTCCGCCGTCGCCCAGGGCAGCAGCGTCGCATCCTGGAACACGAAGCCGATATCGCCCGGCGCCGGCGGCCGGTCATCCCAGACCAACCGCCCGGTATCCGGCCGATCGAGGCCTGCGATCAGCCGCAGCAGCGTCGACTTGCCGCAGCCCGAGGGGCCGAGCAGGGCGACGAAGTCGGCTTCGGAGAGGCGCAGCGAAGCACCCCGCAGCGCCTCCACGCCATTCGGAAACCGGCGTCCGACAGTCTCGATGGTCAGCACGCGGGCGGATCGGGGGTTGGTGCCGGATCGGGGGGCGGTGACAGAGGAGCCAAGAACTGGTTCCCCAAAGTTAATGCTTCATCGTTAATGCTTCACGAGAGTCAGTGCTTCATGTCCATCCCGACCTTATGGTCCACGAATTGCAGCGTATAGGCCTTCGTCACATCGAGCCCCTTCGAATAGACCCCAGCCTCCACCGTCTGCTGGTAGAACCCGGCCCATCGGGCCGCCGTCATCGCGCCGATCCCCATGCTGGCGGCATCGCCCGCGTCGACAATGCCGTGCGTCTTCATCGCGTTGATCCCATACGCGATCAGCGCGTCGGTCATCTCCGGGTTCGCCTTCTTGATCAGCGCATTCGCCGGCGCGGGATCGCCGTACAGGTACGAATACCACCCCTCGACCGAGGCATCGATGAAGCGCCGTACGTAGTCCGGCCGTTCGTTGATGTTCCGGTCTGAGGTGGCGATGCTGCTGCCGTATCCCTGGAACCCGGAATCGGCCACCAGCAGCACCACCGGCTTGAACCCGCCCTGCTGCTCGATCGAGAACGGCTCCGAGCCCAGGTAGCCCTGCTGGATCGCGTTCTTATCCGCCAGGAACGGGGCCAGGTTGAAGGTATACGGGCGGATCTGGCTGTCCGAATAGCCGTACTTCGACTTCAGGTACTGCCACCAACTCACCCGCGTGTCGCCGCCGATCATGATCGGCTTGCCCTTGAGCGCCGGGAAGCTGTCGTTGCCCTCACCAGGGTGTGCGATCAGCACCGCCGGGTCCTTCTGGAAGATCGCCGCCACGGTGCGGAACGGGATGTTCTCCTTGACGAAGTTCATCGCCAGGAAGGAGTTGCCGGTGATGTTGAAATCCAGCCGCCCGGCAATCAGCAACTGCGTGTGGTTGACCTGCGGCCCGCCTTCCTGGATCGTCACGTCCAGCCCATGCTTCGCATAGATCCCGGTCGCGGCCGCCTGATAGTAGCCGCCATATTCCGCTTCGGCCCGCCAATCGAGGCCGAACGCCACCTTGTCGTTGGCATGGGCAGCCCCGCCCCCCAGCAGCAGCAATCCCCCAATCGCGGCCAATCGATGCATGTGAGTCCTCCCCCTTCGCACTGGCGCGGGAGCATGGCACCGAAACCGAAGGAGGCAAGATGGCAGCAGAGGTGAGTTTCGGGCTGGCCGGCCGCCGCGCCATCGTCACCGGCCATCGCGGCGGCATCGGCAGCGCGATCCACGACGTGCTGGCACGCGACGGCGCCGAGGTCGTCGGCCTGGACCTGCCGGATTTCGACCTCTCCGAGACCGAAACGCTCGACGTCCGCCTCGCCGCCCTGATCGACCGGACGGGCCCCATCGACATCCTGGTCAACAACGCCGGCGTCACCGTGCTGGGCAGCGTCGTGGAAACCCCGCTGGCCGAGGTCGAGCGTGTCATCCGCGTCAACTTCCTCGCCGCCTACGCCCTGATGCGCGCCGTGATCCCCGGCATGGCCGCGAAGGGCCGCGGCGCCATCGTCAACATCGCCTCCGACCAGGCGCTGATCGGCCGCCAGCTCAGCGCTGCCTATGGCGCCTCCAAGGCCGCCATCGCTCAGCTCTCCCGCTCCGCCGCGCTCGACTGGGCCCGCCATGGCATCCGCGTCAACAGCATCGCCCCGGGCAGCACGGAAACCGCCATGCTGGCCACCGTGATCGGCGATCTCGCCGCACGCTATCCCGACCGCTTCCCGGTCTCCTCGGCCGAGGCGTACAAGGCCGGCGTCCCCCTCGGCCGCTTCGCCGCACCGGTCGAGATCGCCAACGCCGTCGCCTTCCTCGCGTCCGACGCCGCATCGTTCATCACCGGCGTGATCCTGCCCGTCGACGGCGGCGGCACCGCGCAATGATACCAGCGATCCTTCGGACCGGCGGGTACGCGCGGGGTTGCCAAGGGGGCAGCGTCGCGGCCGCGCGCGAAACCAATAAGATACCAGCGGCCCGGCCGTTTCGAAAACGGTCA
>DASQVN010000549.1:0-6140 GCA_035640755.1 Rhodopila sp. | reverse complement strand
GTCGACCGGCACACGCTGCTGCGGACCACCAAGACCGAGCTGGGCAGCGCCGCGCGGCGCTACAACTTCAACGCCTACGCGGATGAGCGCTCGGTGTTCCGCTACGACATGCACACGCTGCCCGACGAAATCCACGACGGCGGCGCGGTGATCGGCACCTCCACCCTGTTCGCCGCCTGGAATGCCGCGACCTATGTCGCGCAGATCGAGGATGACCGCCTCGCCGAGACGATGGCCGATTCGCGCTACCTTGAGGCAACGCGGGCCGTGCTGCGGCGCCACGGCGGGCTTTGGTTCCGTGACGAGTCCTACATCATCTCCCGCAAGAGGGATCAGCTATGATCGTCGATACGCTTTCCAGCGCCGAGGCGGCGCTGCTGTGCGGCTACTCGATCGAGGTGACCGGGCGACGTGACAGCGTGGTGGCGCATTGCATGGACATGCTGCCGCCCGGCACCGAGGTCTATGTCGCCTTCCCGCCGTCTGCGACGCACGGGCGGCTGGCAGACGTTGCGGGGGCACTCGTCCGCGCAGGGTTTGTTGCCATCCCCCACATCGTTGCGCGCAGCTTCCCAAGCTTCACCCGCTTTGCCGACCTGCTGCATGCGCTGCGGTATGAAGGGGTCGATCGGGCGCTGGTGATCGGCGGCGACCGCACGGCGCAGGGTCCCTATCGCGGGGCGGAGGACCTGCTGCGCACCGGCGCCTTCGAACGGCAAGGGTTCCGCGCCATCGGCCTGGCCTGCTACCCCGAGGCGCACCGCAAGATCGACCGCACGGTACTCGACGCGGCGCTGGACACCAAGCTGCGGCTGGTCGAGCGCGGCGGCATGCGCCCCTGGCTGGTATCCCAGTTCTGTCTGGAGGCCGAACCCGTTGTCACCATGGTGGAAGGCCTGCGGGCGCGCGGCATCACCGCGCCGCTGCGCATCGGCATCGCCGGGCCGACCGACCGGCGGACGCTATGGAAATTCGCCCTGGCCTGCGGCATCGGCAGCTCGATCCGCGCGCTCGGCACCCATACCGATGTGATCCGCGACCTGCTGCTGCGGGAGACGCCGGATGCGCTGCTGGGCGACCTGGCCGCGCGGCTCGCGGCACGGACCGAGGCGCTGCGGATCAGCGGGCTGCACATCTTCAGCTTCGGCGGCGTCGGCGCAACGGCGTCATGGGTGCAGCGCGTGACGGAAGGCTGAGCGCCCTCATCGCTCTGTGGATACCGGTTCGGGCAGCCTGGTGATAATCGGGTCGTAGCCAAGCGCGCGCACGAAACGCAGCAGATCGGCGGAACGCAACGTGGTGGATGCGGCGTTGTGCAGCGGATGGAAGTTCACCCACTCGGCATCCAGCATCTCCTGGTCCAGGATCACGGTGACCCGCCGCTGCCGGTCATTGATCAGGCCGAACGGAGTGACCGACCCGGGTGGCAGTTCCAGCACCTCCTCCAACAGCTCCGGCCGCGCGAAGGAGAAGCGTGGTGCGGCCAGAACCTTTTCCAGCCGCGCCAGGTCGGCGCGCTTATCGGCGGGCATCACGACCAGCCAGATCCCGCCCTTGCGGTCCTTGATGAACAGGTTCTTGCAGTGCAGCCCCGGGATCCTGTCGTGCCAGGGGCGGCCTTCCTCGACGGTGAACATGGGCGGGTGCTCGACGGTGCTGTGCTCGATACCCAGCCGGTCGAGCAGGGCGAAGAGTTCGTCAGGGGTGGCAGGCACGTTGATCCATCAGGTTCGCGGTTCGGCTGCTTCCGTGTGCGGGAATGCGCCGATGGAATCAAGCTGCCGGTGCACGCCCGGGCGGCGCGGCATTGACGCCCCCTCCCCGCGTGCCGACTATCCGGCCGAGGCAGAACGAAGGAGTGTCCGATGCCCGTCAGAGTGGTCGGCATGATCGGCGTTGCGCCCCCGGCCGGGACGGCGCTGCACGTCATCGGCGGCGGCGTGTCGCCGAGCTTTTTGGGCGAGTTCGCACAGGCGCACGAGGATGCGGGCTTCGACCTCGTGCTCGTCGGCTACTATTCCTCTTCGGCCGAGGGTTTTGCCGTCGCCTCCTATGCCGCGTCGCGAACCACCCGCCTGGGCTACCTGATCGCCCACCGGCCGGGCCTGGTGGCGCCGACGCTCGCGGCACGCACCATCGCCACCTTCGACGCGTTGTGGGGCGGGCGTCTGGCGGTGCACATCATCGCCGGCAACAGCGACGAGGACATGCAGCGCGACGGCGACTTCACGCCGAAGGACGAGCGCTACGAGCGGGCGGCGGAATACCTGGACGTCATGCGCCGCGTTTGGACTTGCGCCGAACCGTTCGATTACGACGGCCGCTTCTACCGCTTCCGCAACGTCTTCCCCGACGTGCGGCCAGTGCAGCTTCCGTATCCGGAACTCCTGTTCGGCGGTTCCTCGCCCAGCGCGCTGACCATGGGGGCGCAGCATTGCGATACCTTCGCGATGTTCGGCGAGCCGCTGGCCGAGACAGCTGAACGCATGGCGGCATTCCGTCGCATGGTCGAGGGCTTCGGCCGTCCGGCGCCGAAGTTCAACATCTCATTCCGTCCGATCCTCGGCCGGACCGAGGGCGAGGCATGGGACAGGGCGCAGAGCATCCTCGCCAACCTGAAGGCGGCACCGCCGCACCCACGGGGCCAGGACCAGTCCGGCAAGCGGCTGGTGGACCTGGCCGCCCAGGGCGACGTCCACGATGAGCGCCTGTGGATGCCGGTCGCCGCGCTGTCGGGCGGCAAGGGCAACACCTCGTGCCTGGTCGGCACAGCGGAGCAGGTGGCCGAGGCGATGCTGAAATACTACCGCCTGGGCGTCGGCTCCTTCCTGATTCGCGGTTTCGACCCGTTGGACGACGCGAGGGAATACGGGCGGGAGCTGATCCCGCGCCTGAAGGCAGGCGCGTTGGCGATCGACCAGGAGGCCGCCCTGGCGGCTTGACGGGTCCACGCGCGGACGGCGGCGTGCACGGGAACAGGGAGCCTGAAACAATGTTGATGCCGCGAGGTTGCCCGGATACCCAGATCACGGATACCCAGATCACGCTTCCGTATCGGGCGATGGCGCACAACAACGCCTGGGCCAACCACCGGCTCCTTGCCGCCTGCTCCCGATTACTGCAACACGAGTTCGAGGCAGCACGGATCGGCTTCTTCCCGAGCCTGCGTGCGACACTGAACCACATCCTCGTCATCGACAGGTTCTACGTGGACGCGATGGAGGGAGGTACCCTGGGACCCGCCGCCTGGGCCGATCCGGAACCATGCGGAACTGTCGCGGAGCTGCAACCGGCACAGGCAGATGTGGACAGACGTCTGCTCGCCGTCGTGCGCAACCTTGCTGCCGACGGCCTGCTACGGATCGTCTCGGTGCATCGCGGCGATCAGATCCAACAGGAGCGGCTGGACCGGCTGCTGCTGCATCTGTTCCAGCACCAAATCCATCACCGCGGGCAGGCCCATGCCATGCTCAGCGGCACCTCGGTGCAGCCACCGCAGCTCGACGAGTTCTTCTCGGCCGGCGAGTCCGCGTTGCGCGCGCATGAATTTGCCGAGCTCGGGTGGACCGAGGAGACTGTCTGGGCGGCCTCGGACCCTCCGCACTGACTGCCGGTCGTGCGCTAGGTCGCAACGTTCAAGTTACAATCGCGTGGACGTTGGAGGCTGTCGCCGAACGCGGCATATAAATTTCGGCAAAGCAATCTTTACGACGATCCCGGCCCGATCTATAACCAAGTGTAACCAGAACGGCGGACCCCTCCGCCCGACGTGCCAATCCCGCGTGACCAAGGTCGAGCCAGATGGACCGAAGCATTCCCAGCGACACAACTCCAGACGAACCGCCTGTTTCAACGGCCTCCGAACAAGGGGCTGGCCGATCCACCATCGTGGTCCGCCCTCCGACAAAAGCCGACAAGGAGGCGCTCGCATCGCATTTCCTTGAGATGCAGGAACACTACGGAGCACCAGTGCCCTACGCCGTCGCCGCGAAAGCGGCCGTCATCGCGTGCAAACCCCCGGTGCATACGTTTGATCCACGGGTCCTTGTTGCCGTGCACGGCAACACCATCCTCGGCTCATTGGTGATGAACGTTACCTTCCCCGCCAGCGAACTCTCCATGTCGCTTTACATCCGTGACCTCTACGTGGCGAAGGCAGCGCGGCGGCTGGGCGTGGGACGGATGCTGGTGAAGGCCGGGACGCATCTCGCGGTCACGGAGGGCTTTTCTGCGGTCGAGTGGACGACCGACTCAACCAACAAGGCAGCGCGCCAGCTTTATGAGGCGTGTGGCGCCCGCCAGATTGACCGAACCTATTTCAAGGAACGGCGCGGTGTGGACCGGCCGGTCGCCACCGAGCGGCGCCGTTCCCGGTCCAGGGCGGTTTAGACCAGATCGCGGGAGCGCGGAACGTGCAGACGCGTGAATCTGCTCTGCAAATCAATGGCTAGCGCGCTTTCGCCGTTTCCAGTCAATTGGAAAGCGCGTTAGTTCCCCGATCGCAGAGACCCGTGAGAGGCACAGCGCCCACGATTCAGTGCGCCAATCGGATACGTCGAACCAAATGCCACATCGCGCATCTCCGATGCGCGATACTCGTCTGACGTTGCCGCCCCCTTCCGCATCTGCCGGTCACCCCGTCCGGCCGCCGCCGGAGCGCCATGAGAACGACTCACGGTTCGGCGGGAATTTCCAGGGCGACGCCCAGGGTATTGTTCCAGGCCGAAACGCAACTGTTGCCGCAACGTTGAATCCATCGCGGCAGGATGCTCTGCGTCAGCAGTCGCTTGCGGAGGGCCTCATCGTCAGGCGTCGCCGGGACGAGGGTCATGTGAAACACCCTGCCGCCCTTGCATCCAGCGGCGCCGATGTCGCAGGCAAGACCGCCTGCGGTCTCCTGGTCGGCGGCTGTCCAGATAGATTGCTCCAGGGCGTGGATGCCATCGCGGAGCTCGGCACGAACGTCAGCCGGCAACCGATCCCATGCCGCACGGTTGGCACCGAAAAAGGACACCCCCCAACTGATCGCAAACGGAGAGATGTATGACATCACCTCGGGAAGCCCGATCTCTCCACCGCTCATGGTCCCGGTTATCGCGCAGTCCACGACATGGTTCCTTGTGGCGCTCACGATATCGGAAAACGCCAGAACCGTCGGAATCGCGCCCAGGGCCGACATCATCTCCGACTGGCCGACCGATGAGGTCCGAATCCGGCGGCCGGCAAGATCGTTCAGGGACCTGAAACTCGAGTTGCAATACAGGACCTGCGCCGGATAGGCGTATATGGCCAGGAGCTCGATGCCATACTTCTGCTGCAGAATGGAGTGGAGATGGTCGCGGTACAGCTCCACCGTTCGTCGCAGCGACGCGATATCCGGATTGAGGGCAGGAAGATCGACGGCATTGAGCTCCGGCTCATCTGCCGACACGAGCGCCAGGAGCGCGGTCCCGTACGACACAACGCCAAGCTGCATCAGCCGCAACATCTCATTGCCTGGCAGTCCACTCCGATCGAAGGGATGTATTTCCGCGTGAACCCGGCCATTGGACAGTTCGATGATCCGTTGCGTCCAGAACGGCTCTTCGAGCTTCGTGTACTGGCTCACCCCTGCCAGGCCGCCAACGACCTTGAGCTGGATCGCCTCGTCTGCCGCTTGTGCATTCGGTGCCGCAAGAACGCCGATGCCCATCCCCGCGCAGCACGTCCAGCGGGCGATGCAGGAGACCACGGCTCTGAGAAACCTGTCTATAATGTCCATGCCATCGTCTTCCCGCAGAATGCTACCCACAAGCCGTGGTTTACTTTCTATCCAGTATCAAAATCTGCGGGCCCCGCGCAACTTCGATTTGCGGTCGTCCGAAACAGCCAAGGCCAGGCATGGGACCTGAAATCCCGGCACGCTTCGTTGGCGGTGCGCTTGATGCAATGCCATAATGGCACCGTAGTATTCTCAAGCAGTCAATGATATAGACCGGCCAGCCATCAAGGAACGATCATGTCGACCACCCGCCTGGAGCACGAAGGGGGATACAGCCTGGCCAGCAGCCGATCGGTTTCGGCGCACAGAGCATCTCGGCTCACCGGGGTGGCGTTCGTTATTGTTACGGCAATCGGCTGGGTCTCAACTGGCCGGCGAC
>DASQVN010000548.1:0-3709 GCA_035640755.1 Rhodopila sp. | reverse complement strand
CAAACCCTTGATCCTCTGGGAATCCCCTCACCCGTTATCCGTAGTCCGGGTTGATCAGACGACGCGCCGCGTCGGAAAATGCCGCGTCAGAAAATGCGGTGCTGGCGCTGTTGCGTACCCGTCATGGCCGGGTCGAGCCGGGCCATGACGGAGAGGGCACCTTACCTTAACGCCTATGGGGTGATCCTCGGTTCAACCCGAGGACAGGGTACGATCAATGCCCCGCGTGTGCGCCCGAAAAGTCCGGCGCCGGCAACCCTGACGCTTCGAGCTGCCGCACCACCGCGGCCTTCAGCCGCTCCAGCCCCGCGGGCGACGTCGCTTCGCACCGGGCCACCAACACGGCCTGGGTGTTGGAGGCACGCAGCAGCCACCAGCCATCGGCGGTCTGCACCCGCACGCCATCGGTCTCCGAGACCTTTGCCCCTTCCTGCCGCAGACGCGCCGCGACCTCCTGCACCACGGCGAACTTGCGGCGGTCGTCGCAATCGAACCGCACCTCGGGCGTGTTCAGAACATGCGGCAACGCCTCCCGCACCGAGGACAGCGTGCCGCTCATGCGTGCGACGATGCCGAGGGTGCGGACGGCGCAATACAGTGCGTCATCGAAGCCGTACCAGTGATCGGCGAAGAAGATATGACCCGACATCTCGCCGGCCAGTGGGCTGCCGATCTCGGCCATCTTGGCCTTGATCAGTGAATGCCCGGTCTTCCACATCAGCGGGTTGCCGCCGGCCTTGGCGATCTCATCGAACAGCACCTGGCTGGCCTTGACGTCGGCGATGATCGTCGCGCCGGGATGGTTCTTCAGGACGTCACGGCAGAGCACGACCATGAGCTGGTCGCCGAACAGAATTTCGCCGGCATCGTCCACCAGCCCGATCCGGTCGGCGTCGCCGTCGAACGCGACGCCCACGTCGGCCTTGCGGGTGCGCACCTCCTGGATCAGTTGCTGCAGGTTGGCGGGCACGGTCGGGTCGGGATGATGCGCCGGGAAGCGGCCGTCGATCTCGCCGTTCAGGACGAGATGCTCCCCCGGCAGGCTGTCGACCAGCTTGTGCAGCACCTCGCCCGCGGCGCCGTTGCCGTTGTCCCATACCACCTTCAGCATGCGGTCGCCGCCGTCCCAGTCCGCCAGAAGGCGGGCGACGTAGTCGTCGACGACGTTGATCGTTTCATCGCTGCCCGGCGCCTCCGGCACCACGTCGCCGGCGGCGGCCCGGGTGCCGATCTCCTGGATCTGTGCGCCGAAGAACGCCTTGCGGCCCAGCATCATCTTGAAGCCATTGTAGTCCGGCGGGTTGTGGCTGCCGGTGACCATCACCGCGCCGTCGGTTTGCAGGTTGGTCGCGGCGTAGTACAGCATCGGCGTGGGGCCGCGGCCGACGCGCAGCACGCGCATGCCACTGGCCTTCAACCCATCGACCAGGGCCTGCTCCAGCTCGGGGCTGGTCAGCCGGCCGTCATAGCCAACCGCGACCCGTTTCGGCTGGCCTTGTCCACCCCCCTGCCCCTCCTGCGCGGCGACGATGGAGCCGAAGACACGGCCGATGGCGAAGGCATCCGCGGGATGCAGCGTGCGGCCGACGATGCCGCGGATATCGTACTCGCGGAGAACCGTCGGGTCGAACTGGTGGAAGAAGGCCATCGGTCACCCTGCTATACGTAGTTCTTCAGAAACGCATGCACGGCGTCGGCCAGGTCGGGCCGTTTCAGTGCAAACGCGATCTGCGCCTCCAGAAAGCCTACTTTGTCGCCGCAGTCAAAGCGCCTCCCTTCATAGCGCAGACCGTGAAACGGCTGCTCACCGATCAGCCGCGCCATGCCGTCGGTCAGTTGCACTTCGTTGCCGGCTCCGCGTTCCATGCGCGAGAGATGGGTGATGACCTCCGGCATCAGCACGTAGCGCCCGATGATCGACAGGTTCGACGGCGCGTCCTTCGGCTGCGGCTTCTCCACCAGGCCGGTGACCTCCACCAGCCTGCCGTCATCGCAGCCGGTCTTCAGGATGCCATAGCGGCTGGTCTGGTCGCGCGGAACCTCGGTCACCGCGACGATGTTGCCACCGGTCTCCTCATACGCCTCGGCCAACTGCTCCAGGCAGGGCTTGTCGGAAAGCACAAGATCATCGGGTAGCAGGACGGCGAACGGATCATCGCCGATGAAGGCGCGGGCGCACCAGATCGCATGGCCGAGGCCGAGCGGCGTCTGCTGGCGCACGGTGACGAGCGAGCCCGGCTCGACCTGCGAGCCCGCCAGCGAATCCAGCGCGTCCTGCTTGGCACGTTCGCGCAACGTCGCCTCCAGCTCATAGGCCACATCGAAATGTTCGACCAGGGCGGTCTTGCCGCGGCCGGTGACCATGCAGAACTGCTCGATCCCGGCAGCGCGGGCTTCGTCGATCGCATACTGGATCAGGGGCTTGTCGACCACCGGCAGCATCTCCTTGGCGGTTGCCTTGGTGGCAGGCAAGAAGCGCGTGCCGAGGCCGGCGACGGGGAGGACGGCTTTGCGTAATTTCTTTTTCACGGTCCAACTCCGCATTTGCTGAAACCTGGCTTCGAATTCCCCTGGCTTCACGTCCAAGGCAGGCGGAAATATGGCGGTCCGCAAAAATCGCGCTGCCACAAACAGTTGAGAGCCGGAACACGAAGCGGCGACACCGGCTCTATAGAACGATCTTGCGCGTTGCGTGAGCCTGCAACTCGCGTTTTTCGACGAATCCGCAGTCATTTGGTCGCGCGATTCACGGTTTCCGACGGCCCGCTTCACCCGATCGCGCGCTAGCCAAGCAAGATATCGCGTGCCTGGTTGATGCGGGTGGCCAGCCAGTCAGAGCCGCCGGTATCCGGATGGGCGCCGCGCATCAGCCGCCGGTGCGCCTCGCGGATGTCCGATTCGGTTGCGCCGGGCCGCAGCCCCAGCACCTCATACGCCTCCTGCCGCGACATCGGTGGCGGCGTGCGTGGACGCGTGGCACGGGGCGTGGGGCGGGCGGCGCGGCGCGCCTCTAGCCGCTGCCAGAGCAGCGGTCCCACCAGCAGCAGCGCGCTCAGTGCCGCCCCCGCCCGTCCGGTCAGGATCAGCAGCAATGCCAGGCTCAGGCCGCCCAGCGCCGCCACCCAGGCCAGCAGCAGCTTGATGGAGGGGATCGAGGCACGCTCGAACGCGCGCATACCGCCCAGCAACAAGAACAGGACCAGAACGCCGAGCAGCAGCGCGAGCATGAGAGCGGTCCGTGGGTCAGCCGCCGGCGGCCCGTCGCTGCGGCATGGCGTGGGCCTCCACCACGGCCAGCGCGCTCAGGTTGACGATGCCGCGCGCGGTGACGCTGGGCACGACGACATGGATCGGCTTCGACATGCCCAGCAGAATCGGCCCGATCGGCAACCCGTCCGCCGCCGCCTTCAGCAGGTTGAAGGAGATGTTCGCCGCGTCCAGCGTCGGCATGATCAGCAGGTTGGCGGTGCCGGTCAGCCGGCTGTCGGGCACGGCACGGTCGCGGATCGCCTGCACCAGGGCGGCGTCGGCGTGCATTTCGCCATCCACTTCCAGCCCCGGCGCGCGGGCACGGATCATGCTCAGCGCCTGGCGCATCTTGCGGGCGGATTCCGTATCGCTCGCGCCGAAGCTCGAGTGCGACAGCAGCGCCGCCTTGGGCGTCAGACCGAAGCCGCGCACTGCCTCGGCCGCCAGCAGCGTCATTTCG
>DASQVN010000547.1:0-7982 GCA_035640755.1 Rhodopila sp. | reverse complement strand
CCGATATCTTCCGTGCTGCCGGCCCCGCTGATCGGGCCATCCAGGCCGGGCACCTGAGCCTGCAGCAGCTCACGGTCATGTCGGCGATCGAGCAGTGCCGCACGGCCGCCCTCGGCGGTCATGTCGAGGCCTGCGAGGCCTGCGGCCATCGGCGGATTGCCTACAACAGCTGTCGCAACCGGCACTGCCCCAAGTGCCAGGGTGCCGCCGCGCGCACGTGGCTCGCCGCGCGCGAGGCCGACCTGCTGCCGGTCGGATCCTTCCACGCCGTCTTCACCCTGCCGGTGGAGATCGCCGAGATCGCATTCCACAAAGGCTGTCGTCTATGACCTGTTGTTCCGCGCGGCATCCGAGACGATGCTGACAATCGCCGCCGAGCCAGCTAACCGCTTTGCGTGGCATCGGTCCGCTCCACGGCCCGATCCCCGACATCTGGGCGCACGGATCGGCATCACCGCCGTGCTCCACACCTGGGGGGCGGCCCTCACCCACCATCCCCATGTGCACATGATGGTGCCGGGCGGCGGCATCGCACTCGATGGCGAGCGCTGGATCTCCGCGCGACCGGCGTTCCTCCTGCCGGTGCGCGTCCTCGGCAAGCTGTTCCGAGGCGTGTTCCTGAGCAGGCTGATCGCCCTCCACGACGCGGGTAGGCTTGCCTGCTTCGGCAGCCTCGCGCCACTCGCCGACTGGCGGGCGTTCCTGCGCCATCTCGCGCCGGTCCGCCATCAACGCTGGGTCGTCTATGCCAAGCCGCCCTTCGCCGGCCCCGAGGCCGTGCTCGCCTATCTCTCGCGCTACACGCACCGCGTCGCCATCGCGAACCGGCGGCTGCTCGCCTTCGACGCGGCCGGCGTCACCTTCCGCTACAAAGACTACCGGCGTGATGGCGGGCAACGGCAGCGCGTGATGACGCTTGCGACCGACGAGTTCATCCGCCGCTTCTTGTTGCACGTGCTGCCGCGCGGGTTCCATCGCATCCGCCACTACGGCCTGCTCGCCAGCGCCACCCGCAAGGCCAGTCTCGATCGTGCCCGCGAACTCCTGGCGGTCACGCCGCCGCCCGATGACGACGGGCCGGACGAGCCGCTCGATAGCCGTCCGCCGTGCCCATGCTGCGGGGGACATATGATCATCATCGCGACGTTCGCGCGCTGGCGTCTGCCCCGCGCACCGCCGCACGGCACTTCACCGACCGGGAGAAATTCGCCGTGACCCGGCACGGTCTGCCACAGCCCCCGGCCGCAGCACCGCCATTGCGGCCGACGCTCGCGTTCGCGCCATCCGTCGTCAGCAACGCCTCGAAGCCCTCTCTTGCCGGTGATCCCCACGGCCAACGCCATCCGATGCCGCGACGATTCGGACAGATCGCATCGCGTCCTGCGCTTCCCACTGCCGGTCGTGACCGCGCCAGGCTCAGCCGAAAGCAGAAATACCCATAGACCATCGTCCGCAGCCCGCGGGTTCGTTCCTCGGAGACTTTCGTACGCCTGACGGCGCCCGAAACTCTTCACAAAGGTGGCCGTTCCGGATTCGGCCAGAGTTGTGAGGCGAATGTCCGCTTTCCGACACCGCCACCCTGAAGCGGACAGCCGGAATCCACCCCAAGCGGCCGCTCGAAGGAGTCTTCGGCTGGGCCGAGGCGGCGTGGAACTGTGAGGTCGCAGAACCGTTGCGGCAATCGGTCAAAGCCGCGGCGCGCACGTCCTAAGGTTCCGGGCCGGTTTGCACGGTCCGGCGTGTCCGCCATACTCTGATGCCGACCGCATCGGAGGACGCTTATGCCAGGCCCGCCTTGTCCCGGCCCACTCGCCGGATACCGGATCGTTGACCTTACCTCTATGATCTCGGGCCCGTTGGCGACCATGATCCTGGCCGATCAGGGTGCGGACGTGATCAAGGTGGAGAATCCTGACGGCGGCGACCACACACGCGCCGCGAACAACCGCCGGAACGGGTTCTCGGCCTCCTTCCTGAACAACAACCGCAACAAGCGCTCACTTGCGCTCGACCTGAAGGCGCCCGGCGCACGCGACGCCCTGCTGCGCCTGGCGGCTACGGCAGACGTTTTCATCCAGAACTTCCGCCCCGGCGTCGTCGAGCGCATGGGCCTGGGCGAGGACGCGGTGCGGGCCGTGGCGCCGAACATTATCTATGTCTCGATCTGCGGCTTCGGCGAAACCGGGCCCTACGCCCAGAAGCCGGTCTATGACCCGCTGATCCAGGCCGTCTCCGGCCTCGCCACGGTCCAGGCGGGCTCCGACACCGAGCGGCCGCGCCTTGTGCGTACCATCATCCCCGACAAGCTGACTGGCTACAACGCGGCCCAGGCGATCACCGCCGCGCTGCTGCACCGGGAGCGCACGGGCCCTGGGGAGTACAGGGGGCAGCATATCCGACTGTCGATGTTGGACGCGATCATCGCGTTCCTTTGGTCCTCCGACATGGGAAGCCAGACTTTCGTCGAGGAAACCATCCCGCAGCAGGAGGCCGCCAGCTTCATCGACCTGATCTATGAAACCGCGACCACCCCGATCAGCGCTGCGGTGCAGACCAACCGCGAATGGGCTGCGCTGACCCGGGCGCTCGACAGGCCGGAATGGCTGACCGACCCGCGTTTCCTGACCCCGGCCCTGCGTCAGCGCCATATCAATGAGCGGCTGGCCATGACGCAGGATGTGTTGCGGACCCGCCCCGCCGCAGAATGGCTCGACCGCCTGACGCGCGAAGGCGTCCCCTGCGCGCCGGTGCTGACCCGAACACAGATGCTGTCCGACCCGCAGGTGATCGCCAACGGCATCGTCGTCGAGACCATGCACCGGACCGCCGGCCGTCTGCGCCAGGCACGTCCCGCCGCCCGCTTCTCCGGCACCCCGACGCCGATCCGGGCGGGCGCCCCGGCGCTGGGCGAGCACACGGCGGAGATCCTCGGTGAACTCGGCTATGCACCGTCCGAGATCGAGGCGCTGACCGCGAAGGAGCCTACGGCATGATCGACTTCTATTACTGGCCTACGCCGAACGGCTGGAAAGTCTCGATCATGCTGGAGGAGGTGGGGCTTCCGTACACCCTGAAGCCGGTGAACATCGGCGCAGGCGAGCAGTTCACGCCGGAGTTCCTGGCGATCAGCCCGAACGCCCGCATGCCCGCCATCGTCGATCATGACACGCCCGACGGTCCCGTTCCGGTGTTCGAATCCGGCGCCATCCTGATCCATCTGGCGGAGAAGACCGGCCGGTTCATGCCCACCACGACGAAAGGCCGAAAGGAATGCCTGGAATGGCTGTTCTGGCAGGTCGGCAATCTCGGTCCGATGGCCGGCCAGCTCAGCCACTTCGTCAATTACGCGAAGACCGTGCAGGAGGGTGACCACAGCTACGCCCACAAGCGGTACGCCGGCGAATACCATCGCTGCCTTGGCGTGCTGGAACGCCGGCTGCAGGGCAGGGACTACATCCTGGACGGCTATTCGATCGCCGACATCATCTCCTGGCCCTGGGTGCTGATCAGCAAGCCGCTCGGCCAGCCCTTGGACGAGTTTCCCAACGTGGCCGCCTGGCGGGAGCGGATCAAATCCCGCCCCGCCGTGCAGCGCGGCGTCGATCTGGCGAAGGATCTCCGCCGCACCGGCCAGCACACCGAGGAAGCGCGGAACATCCTGTTCGGCCAGACCGCCCGGTCACTCGGTACCCAGGCACTCGGTGCCCGGTCACTCGGCGGCACCTGAACGCTGCTGATCCTTGCTCCAGGGCGGCGGGCCAAGGTTGAGGTCGTGCGATGGCACCGCCGCACCCGAGCCGGCGCCGACGCCGGCGCCGATCAGCGCACCCACGACAACGCCGACCGGCCCGCCGAGGATCCCGATCGCAGCGCCGGTCCCCGCACCGGTCGCCGCCCCGCCCGAGGCACGGTCGGACGTCGATTCGCCGCAACCGGTGAGACAGGCGCATACGAGACAGACGCCTATCGGAACGAAACCCAGCGATCGGCGCATGCGGTCTACCCTCGAAATCCAATTCCATCGGGGCTATACCGCATGCGTGCCGGCACCGCATGATCCGCTGATGTTGACCCGTTCAGCGGTATGGATCGCACTATAGCTTGTTGTTTCAGCGCGTGATTCACGGGTTCCGGCGCGTTCGCCTCGGCCGATCGCGCGCTAATGCGCCATATGCTGGGCGGCCTGCTGCCCGGTCTGGCTGTTGTCGTGCCAGGGCGGGGTGCCGAGGTTCACGTCGTTCGGCTTCGTCGCGGCGCCAGTCGCACCGCCGGCCGCCGCACCGGCCGCGCCGCCAACCAGCACGCCGACCGGGCCGCCCAGCAGCCCGATGGCTGCTCCCGTTCCTGCACCCGTCGCCGCGCCGCCTTCGGCGCGCTCGGGCTCCTTGGAGCCGCACGCACCGAGCATGGTCAGGGACGCGAGGACAGCCATGGCGATTTTGTTCCGCATTGGGCATCTCCTTCCGAACCACATCGAGCCATTGGGATCCAGCCGGTGGATGGACGCATGGCAACCGCCGGGTAACGCACGGGTGGGCGGTCCAGTGGCCGGATCGTTCACGATTGCGGACCGTTTCAACACAAACGTGAATTCAGGCCCCCAGGGGCGTCAGGGCGAGTCCGGGCAGGTTCGGGTGAACGCCGCCCGCAGTGGCTGCCGGGCTCAGCGCCGGTAATAGCCAGGCGGTGGTGGCGGTGGCGGCTGATAGCCCGGCACCTGGTTGCCGTGCGAGTACATGCACTGCGCATAGGCCAGGTCGTAGCGCTGCTGCAGGCTGTACTCGGCGCCGGCGGCCGGTCCGGCGCCAACCACGGTGCCGCCCAGCGCGCCCGCACCGGCGCCGATTCCTGCACCCCGGCCGCCGCCGATCGCCGCGCCCAGGCCGGCGCCCAGCAACGTGCCGAGCACCGCAGTGCCGATCTGGCGGTTGTTCGCCCCCTGCGCCCCGCCCGAGGTCTCGCCCGCGGCGTAGTTCTTGCAGATCGCCTGGTCGCCCTGGAACACATCAAACGATTTCCCGGGCGCCGGCATTACCCCGATCGTCGGCCCCATGGGTTCCGTGGCACACGCGCCGAGGAGCAAGGCGGGTACCATGACGACGACGGAAAGCTTTGGTGCACGCATGAAGAAGTTATCCTTATGCCAGCGGCCCGAGGGCTGGTCGTGTGGCGGACGGCCGGGCCGGCGGCATTTTATTCATTTCGCGCGCAGCCGCCACACCAACCCTGCGCCGGTTCATTTCGCGCGCAGCCGCCACACCAACGCTGCACGGGCGCCAATTTGATGTGCCCCTTGATGTGCGGCCCTCATCGCCGCCTGGGCACGGTCTGCCATCGCCTTCGGCATGTCGTGACATAGGGATAGTACCCCAGGGGCGACGCGCATCGGTAGCCGAAACCGGCCCGTGGCGTTTCCGTGGGAGGCGGCAGCGGCAGGCCCGGAAAGTCTGCCTCGTGGCCGAACCGTCCGCCTGGCTCCCGCCGGCCGTCGTCGTCCCATCCATCATGGCGCGGCGTTTCCATCCGCTGCCGCCCGGGGGCTCTGCCAGGGCCGAGCAGCAGGTCGGTGCTGCAGCGGTCGGGACCGCAGAGTGTCGTTTGCGCCGCAGCCGGTTCGGCCGCCAGCAACCCGGCCCCCAGCAGCGAAAGACCCAATAGGTTCCGGCCGAGTATCAGAAGACGCATGGCGCACCTCGCGCAATCATGCTGCTATGCTGACCGCCATGTCTTAACAATGGGTTAACGGAACTGCTTCATCTTCGCGTTCAGGATCGGGCGGAGAAATGCCAGCAGATCGCCGCCCCTGAACGGGTGCCCTTCAATCCCGGCCGCCGCCGCCGCATGCATGTCGGTATCCTGGTCGCCGATCATGACCGCGCGCGTGGCATCCAGCTCCCAGGCGTCGATCAGGTCGAGCAGCATGCCCGGCTGCGGCTTGCGCCAGGGATGCGCCTGCCGGTACGCCGCGACCTGTGCCTCGGGGTGGTGGGGGCAGTAGCGGGCATCGTCGATCGTGCCGCCCTGCGCGCGAGCCTCGTCCGCCATCCAATCGAGTAGCAGGCGCACCGCCGCTTCATCGTAATGGCCGCGGGCCACGCCGGACTGGTTGGTCGCGATGAAGACGTGCCATCCGGCGCGGGTGGCGTATTCGATCCCCGCCAGTGCGTTCTCGACCCACTCGAACCGGTCGCGGGTTCCGACGTAGCCGTGGTCGACGTTCAGTACGCCGTCGCGGTCGAAGAACAACGCCGGCCGCCGTAGGCGCGGCAGGGCATGATCGCCGATCACCCCCTCGACAGTGATGGCGGGCAGGCCGGTTGGCCTGCCGGCGTTCCGCAACATTTCCTTGTGGATCAGCATGATGTCGGCAGACACGTTCGCGCCGTCTGAGGGGCAGATGAGCAGGCGGCGGCCGGACCCGTCGCTGTCAGCCGCCAGGAGCGCGCCCAGATTGGCATCGAACAGCGTGTTGCCGCCGCAGAACAGGAACCGCCCGTGCAACCGGTCTCCAGCACCCGCCAGCGCTGCAAGAGCATCGCCGTCAGGACAGGGCAGCATCTCCATCCTGGCCGGCTTCGGCAACGGGCCGAGCATGGGAATTGCTGAAAATTCCGTGTCTTGAGAGAGGAGCAGGACATCGTCCACGCCGAAGCGCTGCAACTCCCGTACGATCCAGCCGAGGACCGGCCGGCCGCCGATCAGGCGCAGGCCGGCCGCATCCAGCCGGACCACGGCCTGCCGCACGGTCGCCTCTGGATGCATCATTTCAGCCTTCCGCCGCCGGTTCGCGGCCGGCCAGCACGCGGGCGACCCGGCGGCCGTCCATCTCCAGCACCTCGAACCGCCAGCCGCCGAACACGATCCGGTCACCGACGCGCGGCACCCGGCGCAGCAGGGCCAGCAGCAGGCCGGCCAAGGTATGATATGTCCCTTCTGCCGGAAGATCAGGCAGGTGCATCCGATCCTTCAGATCGTCGATCGGCGTCATGCCGTCCAATGTCATCGACGTTTCGCCCTCCGGGCCGGGCACGCCCTCTTGATGCTCGGGGCCGCCGGAATCGCCGACGATCGCTTCCAGCACGTCGGCGGCGGTGACCACGCCTTCGAAGCTGCCGTACTCGTCCATGACCAGCGCCAGGCCGAGGCTGTCTGACTTCAGCCGCTCCAGCGCGTCCAGCGCGCTGATCGCGTCGGGCACGATCATCGGCTGGCGCAGGCTGGCACCGAGCGACAGTTCCCCGCCCGAGAGGATGCGGTCCAGCAGGTCCTTGGCCTGCACCACGCCGACCACGTTGTCGATCGACTTGTCGCACACCACGAAGCGTGAGTGGGGCGCGGCCTTCAGTGCCGCCGCGATCGCCTTGGGCGGATGGGTCCGGTCGATCCAGGCAAGCTCGGTCCGCGGCGTCATGATCGCGCGCACCGGCTTGTCGGCCAGCCGCAATACACGCTCGATCATGTCGCGTTCCTCGATCTCCAGCACGCCGGCCTGCGCCCCTTCGGCCAGCAGCGCCTTCAGCTCCTCCTCGGTCACCGACTGGGTTGACGCGCGATGCAGTCCGAGGACGCGCAGCACGAGCGCCGAGGACTTGCCCAGCAGCCAGACCGCTGGTGCCGCGATCCGCGCGATTACGACGAGCGGGCGGGCCACCCGCGCGGCCATCAGTTCCGGCTGCCGCAGTGCGAGCTGCTTGGGCACCAGCTCCCCGAGCACGAGCGTCAGGTAGGTCGTGATCACGACCACGGCGGCGAGCGCCAGCGTGTCGGCGTAGGCCGCGATCGCCGGAATGTGTTCCAGCCAGGCCTGCAGGTGCGCGGCGATGCGGGCGCCGCCGAACACGCCGGTCAGCACGCTGACCAGGGTGATGCCCACCTGCACGGTCGGCAGAAAGCGCGGCGGATCGTCGGACAGCGTCCGCGCCGTGGAGGCGCCGCGCACGCCCTTGCGCTCCAGCACCACGAGACGCGCCCGCCGAGCCGAG
>DASQVN010000546.1:0-6509 GCA_035640755.1 Rhodopila sp. | reverse complement strand
AACATCCCCACCTGGCCGTTCGCCCTCATCGCCTGGCTGGGCGACGTCTCCGCCGTGCTGCTGATCGCCATCCGCACCTACCGGCTGGTGTTCCACCCGGAGGACATCGCCGAACCCGCCTCCGCCCGCGCGGTCGAGTAGTGATGTCCCCCGACACCGTCGCCGCCATCGGCTTCGTCACCCTGTTCGCCCTGATGCTGCTGCGCGTGCCCGTCGGCATGGCCATGGGCCTGGTGGGGGTCAGCGGCTTCGGCTACCTGGTCGGCGGCGAGCCCGCGCTGAAGATGGTCGGCCAGACCTCGATGCGCATCGTCACCGACTACACCTTCGGCGTCATCCCGATGTTCCTGCTGATGGGCGCCGTCGCCTCCCGCACCGGCATGAGCCGCGAGCTGTTCCACGCCGCCGACCGCTTCGTCGGCCACCTGCGCGGCGGCCTGGGCATCGCCACCATCGCCGCCTGCGCCGGCTTCGCCGCGATCAGCGGCTCCTCCGTCGCCACCGCCGCCACCTTCTCGACGGTCGCGTATCCCGAGATGCGGCGCTTCGGCTACCCGCGCTCCTTCGCCACCGGCGTCATCGCCGCCGGCGGTACGCTGGGTGCGATGTTCCCGCCCTCGATCGTGCTGGCGGTCTATGGCCTGATCACCCAGCAGGACATCGGCAAGCTGTTCATCGCCGGCATCCTGCCCGGCCTGCTCGCGGTCGGCATGTACATGACCACCATCGCCATCATCGGCCTCATCCGCCCCGGCTGGCTGCCCGCCGCCCGCCGGTCCGCCTGGAACGACCGGCTGCACGCAGTCCGCGAGGTCTGGGCGCCGCTGTTACTGTTCGCCTTCGTCATCGGCGGCCTCTATGGCGGCGTCTTCACCCCCACCGAGGCCGGCGGCATGGGCGCGGCCGGCGCCGTCGTCATCAGCACCGTCCGCGGCCGCCTCTCCCGCGCCGACCTGCTCGCCTCCCTGCTCCAGGCCACCCGCACGGCGGCGGCGGTGTTCACCGTGCTGATCGGCGCCGTGCTGTTCGGCTATTTCCTGACCGTCACCCAGACGCCGCAGAAAGTGACCGAGTTCATCGTCGGCATGGGCCTCAGCCCGGTCGGCTCGCTGGTGGTGATCATGCTGATGTACCTGGTCCTCGGCTGCCTGATGGATGCGATGGCCATGGTCATCCTGACCGTGCCGATCATCTTCCCCGCCATCACCGCGCTGGGCTTCGACCCCGTCTGGTTCGGCATCATCATCGTCATGACCGTGGAGCTCGGCCTGATCCACCCGCCTGTCGGCATGAACGTCTTCGTCATCAAGACCGTGGTGAAGGACATCGACTTCTCCACGATCTTCGCCGGGGTCATCCCCTTCGTGCTGACCGACATCCTGCGCCTCGCGGTGCTGATCGCGTTCCCCGCCATTGCAACCTGGCTGCCAGGAAGAATGTAGCCATTGCAACCTGACTGCCAGGAAGAATGTAAAGGAACGCATGTGCGGGCACGGGCCACGTGCCGCGAAACGATCGGACCGGGAGGGTGGCATGATCAAGTCTGCGTTCGGTGGCAGGGCGGTGGCGTGCGTTCTCGGGACCGCGGCCATGGTCGCGGGATCAGCAGTTGCGGCCCGCGCGCAGCAACCCGGCAGCAACCCGCCGAGCCCGCAGGCGGCCGAGGTAACAGAGGTGGCATTGCCGCCCGAGACGCCGCAACACCTGTTCGGTGACTGGGGTGGAGCTCGAAGCTACCTCAATAATCTCGGGATCGATTTCAGCCTCGACTACACCACCGAATCCGCCGGCAACGTCTCCGGCGGATTGCGCCGCGGCGTGGACTATGCGCACCAGATCGGGCTTCAGATCGATATCGACTGGCAGAAGCTCGCCGGGATTCCAGGTTTCTCCACGCACCTGGCCGTCGTCAACCGTGCCGGCCGCAACCTCAGCAGCGACTACATCGGCGACCACGTCCTGCAGGCGCAGGAGATCTTCGGCGCCGGGTTCGACATGGCGGTGCACGACGTCTGGTTCTATGGCGAGGAGAAACTGTTCGCGGGCCGCGTCGATGCCATCTTCGGCCGGATCTTCCCCGGCATGGATTTTGCCGCCTCCCCCCTCTACTGCAACTTCATGACCCTGACGATCTGCGGCCATCCACGAGGGTTGACGGCGGAGCAGGGCTTCATTGACTGGCCGCAGAACACCTGGGGCGGACGCGTCAAGGTGCGGCCCACCCCCGACACCTACGTCATGGGCGGGGTCTACGCGTCGCAGCCCTTCCCGGCCGGTGGGCGCAGCGGTTTCGACTGGTCCACGAACAAGATAACCGGCGCTTTCTATGCCGCCGAGCTGGCGTGGGAACCGGTATTCGGCCCCGATCGGCTGCCCGGCCACTACAAGGTCGGCGCTGGCTACGACACCAGCAGCTTTGCCGACCAGTTCTCCGACATCAATGGCGATGCGTTTGCTCTGAGCGGCCTGCCCCCGAAGACGACCCACGGCCGGACCCAGTTCTGGGTCACGTTCGACCAGATGCTGTTCCGCACCGGGCCTGCGCCGAACAACGGCCTCATATTGCTCGCCGCGTACGCGCACGACACCCCGGACAATTCGCTTTTCCAGCACTTCGTCTGGGTGGGCATGCTGTATTCCGGGTTCTGGCCGCAGCGGCCCAATGACCAGATCGGGCTGGCATTCACCTACTATCAGGTCAGCCCGCAGCTGACGCAGACCGAGAGCCTCGAACAGGAGTTTGGCTTGCCGCCGACCTACCCGTTCGGGGTTCAGTCCCATGCGATGGTCCTGGAAGCCAACTACAATCTCCCGGTCTATCGCGGCATCCAGGTCCAGCCGGAGGTCGAGTATTTCATCCGCCCCGGCGGCGTATCATCCGTGCCGAGTGCATGGGTCCTCGGCTTGAAAACGCATGTGCTCTTCTAGGTGCCGTGCCACTTGCGCTTCACCAAAAATGACTCAAATGTAAGCGAGCCAGCGAACCGCCTGAAACAGGAAAGTCGTCGCCATGGTGCTGATGCGTTGTAGGCATGCGGCCAAAGAGCTGACCCTTGGCGGCGTTCCGGTGCTCCCGCAACCAGTGGGAAAGCAGATGCAAAGGCTGATCTGCCTGGTTTTCCTGCTCATCGCCGCCCTCTTTTCCGGCGCGTCAGCGTTCGGCCGCGCAATGGACCTTGGCGAGGCTGCGGTCCTGCGCCAAGCGATCCCGGCTGTGGTCAGCATCTCGGTCTGGAAAGTGCGGGCGTCCGATCAGCCCGGCGAGCCGCCACGGCGGGTAAAGACATACGGTTCCGGCTTTATCGTCGATCCATCAGGCATCATCGTCACCAATCAGCACGTCATCGACCACGCGGTCGAGGTGACGGCTGTGTTGACCGACGGAACACGGGCATCCGCCAAAGTCGTTGGCGCTTCGCCAATGACCGATCTTGCCGTTCTGAGGATCGAGGTCGGCCATCCATTGCCGAGCCTGACCTGGGGTGACAGCAATGCCTTGCAGGTGGGCGATCCGGTATTGACCATGGGCAATGGACTGGACCTGGGAAACTCGGTTTCTGCCGGTATCGTCAGTGGGCTCAACCGCAATTTTGCGGACTCGCCTTTCGACAGCTACATCCAGACCGATGCGGTGATCAATCATGGCAACTCCGGTGGGCCGTTGATCGATCACGACGGCAAGGTTGTTGGCGTCAGTGAGGCACTCATCAACCCCGACAGCAGCGGGTTCATCGGGGTTGGCCTCGCCATTCCGGCCACCATCGCCAAATTCGTTACCAACCTTCTGCTTGACCCGAATCATCCAGCGCCCGGCTGGCTCGGGTTCAATTTGCAGGACATGACACCGAAGTTGGCCGAGACACTGGGCGCGCCGCGATCATCGGGCGCCATCATATCCGCCGTGGACCCGTCGGGGCCTGCCAGTGGGGCATCCCTGCAGCCAGGCGACGTGCTGGATCAGGTCAACGGACAGACGCTGGATGATTCACGGGCATTCATGCGGGCCATCGCGGTACAGCCGCCAGGAGCGGTTGTGCGCCTGACCGTCTGGCGTTACGGCCAGAAGCACGAAATCCCGGCGACCGTTGTCGCCTGGCCCAACTACAAGCCGGAGGGCGGGGCCATGACAGGACAGGTGGCGGCAGAGATGATGACAAAGCCACCCGATCTTGGCGTGAAGCTTGCCCTTCTCGATGACACGACGCGCAAGCAATATGGGCTCGGCCCCGAGCTGTCGGGCGTGCTGATCGCCCGTGTCGAAGCCGACTCCGAAGCAAGTGAGCTCGGCATCAAAGAGGGCGATGTCGTCATGGTCGTGCAAGGAGCACCCGTGACGACGCCGGACGACATCCGACGCGTCGTTCGAGACGCCCAGGAGCAGCATCGCGCGTGGCTTGCCGTGCTCATTCATTCCAAGAACGGCGCGCAATGGATCCCGATATCCATCGGCGACAGGGGCTCTTGAACAGCAGTCGATATCACACCACCCGCGCCACCCCGCGCCGCTTGCGGCTCTTCATCCACTCCTCCAGCCGCTGCATGACGACGAAGAAACAAGGCACGAACAGCACCGCGAGACAGGTCGAGGCCAGCATCCCCGTGGTGACCGAAATCCCGATCGACTTGCGCGCATTCGCCCCTGCCCCGGTCGCCGTCACCAGCGGCATCACGCCCAGGATGAAGGCGAAGGATGTCATCAGGATCGGCCGCAACCGGGCGATGGCCGCATTCACGGCCGCTTCGAGAATGCCCGCCCCGTGAAGCAGACGCTGCTCCCGCGCCACCTCGACGATCAGGATCGCGTTCTTGGCGCCGAGTGCGATCAGCAGCATCAGGCCGATCTGTGTGTACAGGTTGTTGTCCACACCCAGCGCACTCAGCGTGATCACCGGGCCGAGCAGCGCGAGCGGCACCGCCAGGATCACCGAGATGGGTGCCACCCAGCTTTCGTACTGCCCCGCCAGCACCAGGTACACCAGCAGGATCGCCAGGCCGAACACCATGTACATCTGCCCGCCGACCGCCTTCTCCTGATACGACATCGCGGTCCAGTCGTATCCGGTGCCGGGCGGCAGATCGGCCTGCGCGATCTGCTCCATCAGCCCCAGCGCCTCGCCCGAGCTGAATCCCGCCCCCGGGCTCCCGATCACGCTGGCCGAGGGATACAGGTTATAGAGCTGCACCAGCGCCGGTCCGGTCGTGTCCTGGATATCGACGATGGTGCCCAGCGGCACCATCGTTCCGTTGCCGGTCTTCACCGGCAGCGCCGCCACGTCCGCCGCCGTCACCCGGGCATTCGGCTGCGCCTGGGCATAGACCTGGAAGGTCAGCCCGAACTTGTTGATCTGCCCGACATAGCTCGACCCGAGATAGGTCGCCATGGTCTGGAACACCTGCCCGACCGTCACGCCCAAATCCTCGGCCTTGGTGCGGTTCACCTCGGCAACGAGTTGCGGCACCTCGGTGCGGATCGTCGAGTTGACCCGCGCCAGCCCGGACTGGGTACTGGCATCGTGGATGACGGTCCGGGTCAGCGACTGCAGCTTGGCGAAGTCGCCGCTGCCGTCGCGCAGCTCCACCTGCATGGTGAAGCCGCCGGCGTTGCCGATGCCCTGGATGGCCGGCGGGGGGACGACGATGACCGTCGCATCCTCGATCTGCGCGGTCGCCGCCGACAGCGCCTGATACATGCCCAGCAGCCCCTCGCTCGCGGATGTCCGCTGCGACCAGTCCTTCAGCACGACATACGCGACGCCCGCGTTGGACAGGGAAGCGCTGTTGTCCAGCACCGAGATGCCGGCGATGGTGATGACGTCCTCCACCCCCGGCACGGCGCTGACCTTCTGCTGCACGCGGTCCAGCACGTCCCGCGTGCGCCCCAGCGAGGCCGCATCGGGCAACTGCACCGAGACGAGGAAATACCCCTGGTCCTCCAGCGGCAGGAACCCGGTCGGCAGGCGCGCGAGCCCGTACACGCCGCCGCCCATCAGCAGCAGCGCGAGGATGACCATGGCGGCCGAATGCCGCGCCATGCCGCCGACCAGCCGAGAGTAGCCCCGCTCCAGCCGGTTGTAGACCGCGTTGAAGCCGCGGGCGAACCGGTTGCGCTTCTCCGGCGGCACCGGCATGCGCAGCCAGAGCGCGCACTGGGTCGGCTTCAGCGTCGCGGCGTTGATCGCGCTGATCAGCGCGGTGGCGGCGATCACCAGGGCGAACTGCGCATACATCCGCCCGGTCAGCCCCGGCAGGAAGGCAGCCGGGATGAACACCGACATCAGCACCAGCGTGATGCCGATGATCGGGCCGAACAGCTCATTCATCGCCTTCACCGCGGCGTCGTGCGGATTGAGTCCGCGCTCGATATGGTGTTCGGCGCCTTCCACCACGACGATCGCATCATCGACGACGATGCCGATCGCCAGCACAATGGCGAACAGGGTCGAGAGGTTGATGGTGAAGCCGAGTGCGGCCATCGCCGCGAAGGCGCCGATGATGGTCACCGGCACGGT
>DASQVN010000545.1:0-2920 GCA_035640755.1 Rhodopila sp. | reverse complement strand
GTGGCGCACGTGGTCGCGGATGGCGCCGATCGCCTCGCCCGCCATCTGCACGCCGTCGGTTCGCATATAGGTGATCAGGCCGGTCGTCTCGCCGCCGATATCGACGCCCTCATACAGCGCCTGCGCCAGCCGCATCGTCTGCTGCGCGCCGAACCCGAGTTTGCGCGACGCCTCCTGCTGCAGGGTGGAGGTCGTGAACGGCGGCGGCGGGTTGCGCTTGACGCGCTTCCTTTCAACCGAGCCGACGGTGAATGCGCCGGCCTCCACCGCGTGCTTGGCAGCCAGCGCAGTGGCTTCGTTCGGCAGATCGAACTGATCCAGCCGCTTGCCGTTAAGGTGCGTCAGCCGCGCGGTGAACGGCGCGCCGGCCGGCGTGGTGAACACTGCCTCGACCGTCCAGTACTCCCGCGCGCGGAACACCTCGATCTCGGCTTCCCGCTCGCAGATCAGCCGCAGCGCGACCGACTGCACGCGCCCCGCGCTGCGGCTGCCCGGCAGCTTGCGCCACAGCACCGGTGAGAGGGTGAAGCCCACCAGATAGTCCAGCGCGCGCCGCGCCAGATACGCCTCGATCAGCGGCTGATCCAGGTCGCGCGGACGCGCAATCGCCTGGCGGATGGCGTTGCGGGTGATCTCATTGAAGGTGATGCGGCGGACATCGATGCCCTTCAGCGCGTTCTTCGCGGCCAGCATCGCCTTGACATGCCAGGAGATCGCCTCGCCTTCCCGGTCCGGGTCGGTGGCGAGATACAGCGTCTTCGCCCCCCGCAGCGCCTTCGCGATGGCGCCGACCTGCTTGTCGCCGCGCGCGTCGGCCTCCCAGTCCATCGCGAAATCTTGGTCCGGGCGCACGCTGCCGTCCTTGGGCGGCAGGTCGCGCACGTGCCCGAAGCTGGCCAGCACAGTATAGCCGCCACCCAGGTACCGGTTGATGGTCTTGGCCTTGGCCGGGGATTCGACGACGACGACGTCTGACATTGAGTCTTGCGTTATCCTAACAGGCTGGTCCAGGCAACAGCGCCACGCGGCTACCCGGTAACGTCTCTACCCGGGCGGCCAACTCCAGTTCCAGCAGAACCGCCATGGTAACGGGCGGAGACAAGTGGCAGCGCCGCACCAGATCGTCAACCGGTGTCGGTTCCGGCGACAGCAATGCGAGCACGGTTTCCACCGCGGACGGCGGGTGGACCGGTACCTCCGGCGCCTCCGGCAGCACCGGGTCCGCCGCCCGCCGCGCCGGCGCCGAGGCCGGCGGCAGCGGCAGATTATCCAGGATATCCGCCGCAGTTTCCACCAGCATCGCGCCCTGGCGGATCAGGTCGTTGCCGCCCCTCGCCCGCGGATCGAGCGGCGATCCCGGCACCGCGAACACCTCCCGCCCCGCCTCCTGCGCCATCCGCGCGGTGATCAGGCTGCCCGAGCGCAGCGCCGCCTCGACCACCACCACCGCCAGGGAGAGCCCGGCGATGATCCGGTTGCGCCGCGGAAAATGCCGCGCCTGCGGCACCGTGCCGAGTGGCGCCTCGGTGACAAGCAGGCCCGATTCGGCGATCTGTTTCTGCAAAGCAGTGTTTTCCGGGGGGTACGGCTGGTCGATGCCGCCGGCAATCACGGCGATGGTGCGCCCGGTCCGCATCGCGCCCTGGTGCGCCGCCGTGTCGATGCCGCGTGCCAGGCCCGAAACCACCACGACCGACTCCGCCAGCCCCGCCGCAAGCTGCGCCGCCATGCGCTGCCCGTTGGCCGAGGCATTCCGGCCACCCACCGCCGCGACGCACCGCCGTTCGGCCAGGCTCGCATCGCCCTGCAGGATCAGGCAGGGCGGCGCATCGTCCAGCATCCCGAGCAGCGTCGGGTAATCCGCATCGGCCGCGAACACGAACCGCCCGCCGCGCTTCGCCGTCTGGTCCCATTCCCGCTCCGCTTCCCCCCGCGCCATGATCTTCGGGGCCGAGGGGCGTCCGCCGGCCCGCGCCAGCCGTGGCAACGCATCCAGTGCGGCCGCGGGCGTGCGGTAGCGCGCGAGCAGCCGGCGATAGGTCACCGGCCCCACCCCCTCGGTCCGCACCAGCCGGAGGTGATCGAGCTGCGCGGTCCAATCGCACTCGGTCGAGTCGCAGATGGGCGATTCGCGCATGGAGGCGGCGTCCCCGGGGTGCCGCCGGCGGGATCGCGGGCGGGCCTCTCAGGCGCGCTTCGCCGTGCCGATCCGGGGCTCGGTCCCGTTCAGCAGGCGGCGGATGTTCGCCTGGTGGCGGACGAACACCAGCACAGCAATGGTAAACGCAAGCTTAACGACCGAGAATTCTTCCAGCACCAGTGCCGCCAGCGGCGCCACCGCGAACGCCACCAGCGCCGCCAGCGACGATATCCGCAACGTGCCCGCCACCAGCAGCCAGGCGAGGCAGGCCGCAACGCCGATCGGCCAGTATGCCGCCAGCAGCACGCCGAGCCCCGTCGCCACCCCCTTGCCGCCCTTGAACCCGAGCCATACCGGGAACAGGTGGCCGAGCACCGCGGCCAGCCCGGCGTACATCGCCACGGACTCATTCCCGAGGGCGCGCGCGATCAGCACCGCCGCAGCGCCCTTCAGCCCGTCCAGCACCACCGTCGCCGCCGCCAGGCTCTTCCGCCCGGTGCGCAACACGTTGGTCGCGCCGATATTGCCCGAGCCGATGCCGCGGATGTCCCCAAGCCCCGCCGCCCGGGTCAGCAGCAGGCCGAACGGGATGGCGCCAAGCAGATAGCCCAGCAGGCTCAGGGCGATGGTGAGGAAGTCTTCGGTGATCATGCTCGTGCCGAGGTAGGGTGGGCGATAGATCGCATCCGGCCAGTGGATTGGCTATAGAGGGCTGCGCGAGATGCGCTGGCGCCGCAGCGCCCTGCACTTTATATGGGACCTATGCCGGACGGACTCTAC
>DASQVN010000544.1:0-2152 GCA_035640755.1 Rhodopila sp. | reverse complement strand
AAGCACCGCCTCCAGCAGCTCCTCGGCCGTGACGCCGCCAGACAGGCTCCGGATCGTGCCGTCCAGCCGGCCGTTCAGCAGCAGCACGGCAAACCCGTGCACCAGCGACCATAGCGCCGTCGCCTGCGCCGCCAGCTCCAGCGGCGGCAGGGCGCCGCCCCCTGCGCGCGCCAGCGTCGCCGCCTGCAGCACCTGCCGCGCCGCCCGTATCGCGTCTCGCAGCGCCGGCCGGCCCGGATCGATCTGCTCGCTGCGGAACATCAGCGTGAACAGCCCAGGATGCGCCCGGGCGAACCCGACATAGGCTCGGCCCATTGCCATGATCCGCTCCCGCGGATCGTCCCCCGCCGCCGCCATCGCACCGGCCACCTCGGCGCCGAACCGGTGGAAGCCGGCCGCAGCAAGCTCGCTCAGCAGCCCGGTCAGGTCATGGAAATGATTGCGCGGCGCCGCATGCGACACGCCGGCCGCCCGCGCCGCCGCCCGCAGCGTCAGCGCCCGGATGCCCTGCGTCTCCAGGATCGCCTCCGCCTGCGCCAGCAGCGCCGCTTTCAGATCGCCATGATGATAGGGGCGGGGGCTCATGCCCGTCGGTGCCGTATCCATGCCTCGAATGTTTACACTGTCAATTCACCCCTGGACAAGCGGCCCGCGCCGCGCTATGTTGTCGATGTAAACATCCCGCGTGATCGGTTGAGGCCAATCGGTCGGAAACCATGAATCATGCGGTCACTATAACCCGTGATCGGTTGAGGCCAGCCGGCCGGAAACCGTGAATCACGCGGCCGAACAACATGCTGGCGCGCGATCTGCACCGCGATGTGGGTCAACCTCGGCAGCCCGCGCCGGAGAGGGGAAACCAGCCATGGCCATGCTGCTCGCCTTCATGCCGTTCGTCGTCTTCGCCGTCGTCGAGCGGCTCACGTCTCCGCTGCCCGGCCTCGCCGCCGCCGCGCTGGCCGCCGCCGCCCTGGTGCTGCGCGATGCCGCAGCACCGCACCGCGCACCGAAGATACTGGAGATCGGCACCGTCCTCCTCTTCACCGGCCTCACATTCTACACTTGGCTCGGCAATCCCGGTTGGTCGGTGATCGGCGTCCGCCTGTGGGTCGATGCCGGCCTGCTGGCGATCGTTCTGCTCTCCATCGCGCTGCGCCGCCCCTTCACCCTGCAATACGCCCGCGAACAGGTGCCGGAGGCGCTCTGGGACACGCCGGAGTTCATCCGCACCAACTACGTCATCACCGCGATCTGGTCCCTGGCCTTCGCGGTCATCGTCCTGGCCGAATGGGCAATCGTCCATACCAGCATCCCGCAGAAGCTCGGCATCATCGCCGTCATCGCCGCCCTGATCGGCGCCGTCCGCTTCACCGGCTGGTATCCCCGGCATATCAGGCGCCGCGCAGCCGCGTAGCGCACCCCCGCCACGTCCCCTACGTTTGTCGCCCTGCCGCCACCCCGCTAACATCCCCGGAACCAACCCAGGGAGAGACGCGCATGGCCACCTCAACCTTCAGAATCGGCGACATCGTCGTCCACCGCATCATCGAGATGGAATGCGGCTTCACGCCTGCGCTCGAGTTTCTGCCGAAGCTCACACCCGAACTGCTCGATGAGAACCGCTCCTGGCTCAAGACCCCGCTCGCGCTCGACGACCAGGACCGCCTGGTGCTCTGCTTCCAGTCCTACATCGTGCGCACCCCGCGCCACACCATCCTGGTCGATAGTTGCGTCGGAAACAACAAGCACCGCCCGGCCCGCCCGCTCTGGCACCACAAGACCGACACCGTGTTCATGGACGGGCTGAGCGAAGTCGGCCTCACCGTCGAGGATATCGACTTCGTCCTCTGCACCCATCTGCACGTCGATCATGTCGGCTGGAACACAAGGCTGGAGAACGGCCGCTGGGTGCCGACCTTCCCGAACGCGCGCTACCTGTTCTCGAAGACCGAGCTCGACTACTGGCTCAAGGAAAACGAGAAGACCGTCGTCGACCCGATCGCCGACAGCGTCATCCCGATCGTCGAGGCGAAGAAGTGCGACCTGGTCACCAGCGACCACTCGCTCAGCGATATCGTCACCCTGATCCCGACCCCGGGTCATACCATCGATCACTACGCCGTCACGCTGGGGCAGGGAGGGCAGGACGCAG
>DASQVN010000543.1:0-5395 GCA_035640755.1 Rhodopila sp. | reverse complement strand
GGCGAAGCCTCCGGCGTCCCACATCCGGTCGAACTCACGCTCCCGCTCCTCCGGGGTTGTTTCGAGGGCGGATTTCGGGATGAAGTAGTGTTCCTGGCCGAAGAACGATTCGCGGATACGCTTGACGATGTTGTCGTAGTCCGCCTTGCGTGCCTTTACGAGGTCGGGGTCCACCTTGCCGTTGCGTGCCGGCACGCAGTAGTTGGCGGTGCGCTGGAAGACTGTGAGCTGCTTGGCCTGCTGCGCGATTTCCGGGATCGCCTGCACCGCGGTGGCGCCGGTGCCGACCACGGCGACGCGTTTGGCGGTGAAGTCGACGCCTTCATGCGGGAAGCGGCTGGTGTGGTACCATTTGCCCTTGAATCGCTCCAGGCCCTTGAACTGCGGGATGTTGGTGTCCGACAGGGTGCCGACGGCGGTGATCAGGAAGCGCGCGGTGACATTGTCGCCCTGGTCGGTGTGCACGTTCCACAGGCCGGTTGACGCGTCGAATTCGGCGCTGGTGACGCGGGTGTTGAACTGGATGTCGCGCTTGAGGTCGTGGCGTTTTGCCACATGCTCCAGATAGCGCAGGATTTCCGGCTGCTCGGGGTAGCGTTCGGACCATTCCCATTCGTGCAGCAACTGCCTGTCCCAGGTGAAGCAATAGATGTACGAGTCGGAGTCGCAACGTGCGCCCGGGTAGCGGTTCCAGTACCAGGTACCGCCGACCGTCGAGCCGGCCTCATAGACCTTGACGTGAAGGCCGAGCTTGTCGCGGAGCGATTTCAGCATGTGCATGCCGGAGAATCCGGCACCGATGACCACGGCGTCGAAGTCGGGCTTTGTCTCAGGCATTTTGTTCCTCCCGGGGTGGTGTTGTTGGGTTATTGCGTCAGGCGGTGGCCTATCGGGCTTTGCGCCGACATGATTCGTCAGGCGAGGCCCGGGTGAGTCACACGATCGTGTGATGCGCTGTTGTGCGATCTGTTGAGGCTGACCCGAGCTCTGATGGTGCCAGGGCGCGTTGGGGCGCGGGTGGACGGCCGGTCGAGGCCATAGGCGTCAGGATCAGCTCCACGTGGGAGAAACTTGGTGCTGCCGCTGTTGCGTAATCGTCATGGCCGGCCGCCCTGCCGGCTATTTGCGCTGCACCGGTGGTGCGCAGATGGCCGGGTCAAGCCCGGCCATGACGGAGAGGCCACGGCGCGCGGACAACGAGACCACGGTGCGCGGACAACACTGTACTCCTTCTCCGTCTTAATCCTGATGCGTATGGGGTCGAGACCGGCCATGACGGGTATGCGCGGCTTGCGTCTCAGCCGGGAGCGTTCGCTCCCGATTTGCCGGCGGCGAAGCGTACGGCTTCCTCGGCGGCGCGGACCAGGGCGCGGGCCTTTTGGCGGCATTCTTCATGTTCGGCTTCGGGGACCGAGTCGGCGACGATGCCGGCGCCGGCCTGAACGTACATGATGCCGTCCTTCACCAGGGCGGTGCGCAGGCCGATGCAGGTGTCCATGGTGCCGTTGGCGGCGAAGTAGCCGATGCAGCCGGCGTAGATGTTGCGGCGGTCGGGTTCCAGTTCTTCGATGATCTCCATGGCCCGCACCTTGGGGGCACCGGCGAGGGTTCCGGCGGGGAAGCCCGCGACCAGGGCGTCGAGCGCGTCGAGCCCGTCGCGCAGGCGGCCCTCGACGTTGGAGGAGATGTGCATGACGTGGCTGAACCGCTCGACGATGAAGCTCTCGGTCACCCGCACCGTGCCGACGGCGGCGACGCGGCCGACATCGTTGCGGCCAAGGTCCAGCAGCATCAGGTGCTCCGCCCGTTCCTTGGGGTCGGACAGCAGTTCGGCTTCCAGCGCCTGGTCTTCCTCATATGTCGTGCCGCGGCGGCGGGTGCCGGCGAGCGGGCGGATGGTGACGGTGCCGTCGCGCAGGCGCACCAGCACCTCGGGCGAGGAGCCGACGACCGAGAAGCCGCCGAAATCCAGGAAGAACAGGAACGGTGCCGGGTTGATGCGGCGCAGGGCGCGGTAGAGGGCGAAGGGCGGCAGGGCGAAGGGGACCGAGAAGCGCTGGCTCAGCACGATCTGGAATGCGTCGCCGGCAGCGATGTAGTCCTTGCAGCGCGCCACTGCGTCCAGGAACGCCTGCTTGCTGAAGTTGGAGGCGGGCGCCGGCGGGTCGGGCAACATGACCGGCGGCGGCTGGTGGGGCAGGGGACGTTCCAGCAGCGTTTCGGTCTCATCGAGGCGCCTGTGGGCGCGGTTCCAGGCCGTTTCGGCATCGACGTCGCCGGCCGGATAGACCGGCGTGACCAGCGACAGCTCGTCATTGACGTTGTCGAAGATGGCGAACAGGGTCGGGCGCAGCATCACGCCCTCGGGCACGCCGATCACGTCGGGGTTCTTCTCCGGCAGCTTTTCCATCTGCCGGACCATGTCGTAGCCGAGGTAGCCGACGAGGCCACCGGCCATCGGCGGCAGATGTGCCGGGACGTCGAGCCGCGTCTCATTGATCAGGGCGCGCAGGCTGTCGAGCGGGGCGCGGCGTTCCGGCACAAAGGCGTGCGGGGCCGACAGGGCGTGCCGGTTCACCGCGGCGGCGCCGTTCTGGCAGCGCCAGATCAGGTCAGGCTGCAGGCCGATCACGGAGTAGCGGCCGCGCGCGGCACCGCCCTCCACGCTTTCCAGCAGGAAGGAGTTCGGCTGCCCGTGTGCGAGCTTGAGGAACGCGGCGACGGGCGTTTCCAGGTCGGCCACGGTCTTCCGCCACACGAGGCTGCCGCGCCCTGCTTCGTAGGCCAGGCGAAAGGCGGCAAAACCTGTGTTCATCGGGGCGGTCATGGGCTTCCTACTTTACGGTTGCACAACACTGTTGAAGCCCTGCTGGTTGATCTGCGGGTTGGCCCGCTGGCGCAGGGCGTTGACGAAGACGGCCGTGGCATCATCGCCGATGGAGCGCTGCACGGCTGTCTTGGCCTGGTCGTAGCCGGCCTTGTCGTCGGCCGGATTGGGTCTTTTGATCTCCACAAGCTGGGCGACGACGAACCCGTCGGGGAGCTGGACCATGGTCGTCTCACTCTTCTTGAGGCCGAACATGGCGCGCTGCAGCTCGGGCGGCACGTTGGGGTCGGACTGGTTGCGGGTCAGCAGCGGGCTGAGGTGCGGCTGCACCCCGGCGATGGTGGCGGCATCGGAGAACGGCTTGCCGCCCTGCACGGCGGTCATCATCGCGGTGGCGGCGGCGTTCGCGGCGCGCTGGCGCTGGTCCTGCTTCCAGTCCTCGGCGACCTGATCCTTCACCTCGTCGAACGGTCTCTCGTGCGGCGGGTCGATTTTCTCGACCACCAGGGCGTAGTAGGCGGAGCCGCCGGTGGAGGGGGTCTGCACTTCGGTCAGGTGCGGCGGGTCGCCGGGCTGGGTCTGGAAGGCGGCGGTGATCAGCGCCTGTTTCAGTTCGGCCGAGCCGGGGATGGGCGCGGGCCGGCCTTCCGGGGTGTTCCCCTCGGCGTCGAGGGAGCCGGCGACGCCGACGAGGCCGAGGTCGTTGGGAAGCTCATCGAGGTTGCTGGCGTTGCCGAGGATCTGATCGACCTTGTTGGCGCGGTCGTACATCAGGTCGGCGGCCTTCGACGCAAGCACGCGGGCGCGCAGCGACTCCTTGGCCTGTTCGAAGCTCGTGTCCTTGCCGGGGGTGATCCTGGTGACCTCGACCACGAACCAGCCGAGGGCGCCCTTGACAGGGTCGGCTACCTGGTCCTGCTGGGCGGCGAAGACGGCCTTGGCGAGGTCGGGGTCGGGGAACTGCACCTCGGCCGCGTCGTCCTGCGTGATGGCGGAGGCGCCGTCGGCCTGGGCTGCCTTCTGCATCGCCGCCCAGTCAGCGCCGTTGCGCCATTGCTCTGCCAGGGCTTTTGCCTTGGCCTCGTCGGGCGCCGAGATCACCTCGGCCGAGCGCTTGGCGGGGGTGACGTATTCGGATCGGTGCTCGTCATAGGCGGCGTGGAGTTCGTCGTCGGAGACCTGGATATCGGAGGCAAGGGATTGCGGGGTCAGCTCGACGGCCTTGATGCGGCGGTACTCGGGCGTCCGATAGCTGTCCGGGTGGTTGTCGTACCAGCGCTGCAACTGCGCCTGATCCGGCGTTGCGGGCTCGGGCATGGCGGAGAGCGGGAACATCGCGGTGTCGACCGAGCGCTTCTCGAACTCGTTCTGATACAGCGGGGTCACTTCCGCAGCGGGGGCGCCGACGGTGCCGGACAGGGCGGAGAGGATCTGGCGCTGGCTGATGTCGGCGCGCAGCTCGGCGACGAACCGATCCTCGGTGTACCCATTATTGCGCAGCACATTCTCGAACACCGCTCGGCTGAACTGGCCGCTGCTGTCGCGGAAGGCGGGCATGGAGTGGATGACCTCGAGCACCGCATTGTCGGGGGAGACGACGTGCAGGTCCTTCATCTCCTGCCCGAGGGCGGCCTGAACGATCATCTGGTTCAGCACTTGCTGCCCGACCTGGCGGCGCTGGGCGGGCGACGGTTCCTGCCCGGCGGGCAGGTTGCGGGTCTGCTGCGCCATGGCGCGCTGGAAACTGACCTGGAAGGCGGGGATCTCGATCGGTTGGCCGCCGGCCTTGGCGACCCAGGTGGGTGATCCGGTCAGCACGCGCAGCAGGTCGGTGCTGATGCCCCAGGCGACGAACGCGAGGGCCATCAGGAAGAAGAAGCCGCGGGCGATCCACGACTCGGTCATGTGGCGGAACTGGCGGATCATGCGTTGCGGCGTGCCCCGGTGGTGAACCGGGGCAGGATATACGGCGTCGCTCGCGCGCTGGCCAGTGAGTTACGCTTCCACCTTGCCCCACAGGCGAGCGGAGGCGAGATCGGCGCCTTGGCGGCAGGCCTGGAACTTGGCCCAGACGACATCCTCGCTGACCCATTCCCAGCCGGCGAAGGTGCCGAAGCCGCAGTCGCTGCTGGCGATGACGCGTTCGCGGTCGCCGACGGCGGCGACGGCGCGTTCGATGCGTTCGGCGACGACCTCGGGGTGTTCGACGAAATTGGTTGTGCTGTCGATCACGCCGGGCAGCAGGACGAACTCCGGCGGCAGCTTGTGGCGGCGCAGGGCGGCGACCTCATGCTGGTGGCGGGGGTTGGCCATCTCGATCGACAGGCCGCCGACCTGGGCCTGGTAGAGCACCGGCAGCAGCGGATCGAGGGCGATGTCGTGCACGTGCGGTCCTTCCCAGTTGCCCCAGCAGATGTGCAGGCGCACGCGGTCGCGGGGGATGCCTTCCAGCGCGAGATTGATCGCCGCGACGTGGGTCTCGACAACCTTGACGTATTCGGCTTCGGACTTGTCCTGGAACAGGAACACCCGCTCCATCGCGAGATCAGGGGCGTCGATCTGCAGCAG
>DASQVN010000542.1:0-4121 GCA_035640755.1 Rhodopila sp. | reverse complement strand
ACCGCGCTCACCGGCCCGGCCATCAGCGGCGCGAGGTTCTGCTCGGTCCACGCCAGCCCCCGCCGGTTCGACTCCTCCGCCCCGGCAAAGCTGTCAAAGATGCTGACCGCCGTCACCGTGTCATCAGGCGCGTAAATCACGTAGTAGGCCCGGAACCCCGGCACATCGCTGATGATCGGGATCGCCCCCTCCTTGATCGTGCGGGCCAGTTCCTCGGCATGTCCCGGCCTGGCCTTGCCCTGACGAATGGCTGCATACATCCTGTGCCCTCCTGGAGCGTGATCGCTTGAGGCGGCATTACCGGAAAGCGTGGATCACGCGACCCAATCCACCTTACCGGCCAATCCACCCTACCGGAGCGTCTCGAACAGCGCCCGCCATTCCGACGCCACGTCACTCAGCATGCGGCGGGCCGCCCGCTCGGGAAGCTGCCGGCCGGCAAACAAGGATGTCGCCTCCGGCGCATCCAGCGCCACCCCAGGCCGCGAACAATCGCCAAGCGGATAGTATTTCCCAGCGCGCCGCTCCAGCACGGTCCAGGACCGTCCATCCGTCGCCAGGCAGTAATGTTCCTGTTCTGCTTCGATTTTGATCATGCACGAGTCCTCCGACACCGCGGATCCGACACCACAGATCAGGACAGCCATGCATGCGCGTGCCTCGGTCATCGCAGCGTGGCGCGTGATCCTTCGGCGGGACACAGTTTACACCAAGACCTCCCGGCTGAGGATTAATTTTGCCCGCCGGAGTTGCGCCGAAGCCGCATGACGCCACTCGCTCGCGGCTTCGTGCAATCTACCCCATACCGTAGAAGCCTCAGCGCAGACAGTCCAGCCACGGCCCCAACTGCCCGACCCGGCGGTTGATCGTCTCCACCCGCTCCCGCAGATATGGCATCGGATGCGCAGCAGAACGATGCAGCGGATCGGGCAACACCGCCGCCAGCAGCGCCGCCTGCTCGCGCGTCAGCCGCTCGGCCGGCCGGCCGAAGAACCGCCGCGCCGCGGCATCGGCGCCATACACGCCAGGCCCGAACTCGATGCTGTTCAGATACACCTCCATCACCCGCTGCTTCGGCCACAGCAGCGCGATCTGCGGCGTCAGCCACGCCTCGGCCGCCTTGCGGAGAATATCGCGGGTTGGCAGCAGCAGCAGGTTGCGCGCGGTCTGCATGGTGATCGTGCTGGCACCGCGCGGCCGCTCCCCCGCGCCCCAGGCGGCGAACTGGCCCGCCAATGCATCCCAGTCGAAGCCGAACGTTTCCCGGCAGAACAGGTTGTCCTCCGACGCTACCACCGCCTCGGCCAGCGACGGCGCGATCCGCCCATAGCCGACCCAGTGATGCTGCACCCCGTACCCCTCGGCCAGCCGCAGCAGCATCAGCGGCGTGACCGGCACGGGAATGAAACGGAATAGCAGGATCAGCAGGAACGGTCCCAGCAGCAGCGCCACGGCGATCCGCGCCGCAATGCGCCCGATGCGCCGCCGGCGCGCCCGCCCCGGCTTCGCCACAGGCCGCGCCCTCGCCGGCCCCTTCCTTGCCGCCCCGGCATCATCAACCTGCTGAGCCGGCAGATGCCGTGGCACGATCCGCTCCTCGTCTGACAGCCCGTTTCGAGAACGCGCTACGCCGAGCCAGAGGCGCCTTCAGGGCGCCGGCCGGCGGGGGTTTTCCCGACCCGTAGCGGAGCGGCCGTTGAAGGCCGTGAGCAACGGAAGCGGAAAAGCCGCCGTCGGATGGCCGGCGTAGTAGCGTTCTCGAACGGGCATTAGGCCGCATCCTCCAGGGTGTCGGCAATAACCCGCTCCAGGTGACGCAGCGTGTTGCACACCATCACCAGGTTGCAGAACGGAGCATAGCGGTACATGTCCGAGTCGCCTGTGCCCCAGGCCGAGCGGTATTCCGGATTCAGCCAGATGATGCGCTTGGCCCGCCGCGACAGCCGCCCCACGATGTCGGTCCGCGGGTCCGTACGGTTCCCCCGTGCATCGCCCAGGATGATGACCGTCGTCTTGTTGGTGACGAACTGCATCCACCCATCCTCGAAGTCGGCAAACGAGTTCCCGTAGTTCGACGACCCGTACCCGATCATCGACATGACCTTGGTGATCGCCTGCTCGACCGGCTCCTTCTCCAGGATATCGGACACCTCGATCAGCGACCCGGCAAACGCGAACGACCTGATGTCCGACAATGCTTCATTCAGCGCGTAGAGGAACATCAGCAGGAACTGCGCCATCGCGGCAACCGAGCCGGAGACGTCGCACAGCACCATCACGCGCGGTTTCTCGATGCGCTTCTGCTTCCACACGGTCAGGAACGGCACCCCGCCCCACCCCATGTTCTTGCGCAGCGTCCGCCGCGCATCGAGCTGCCCCCGCAACCGCCGCCGCCGCGTCTTGGCATAGCGCGCCGCCAGCTTCTTCGCCATCTGCCGCACCAGCACGCGCATCCGATCGAGGTCGCGCCGCTCCAGGTTCGACAGCCGCGCCGACTTCAGCAATTCCTCACGGAACTTCTCGGTCTCCCCGCGGGCGTAGAGGATCAGGCTGCGCTCCACCAGGTCGCGCACCACATCGCGCAGCGCCTCGACCCGCCCCTCCAGGAACTGCGCACGCCCCTGCCCCTCCGGCGTGCCCGCCTCACGCATCGCCTCCATGTCCCGCTCCAGCGCACGCAGCCCCAGACGATCGAGCACCCGGCGGACATACATGTTCTTTTGCGTGAAGAAACGGATATTCTCGACCCCGGCCTCCCGCGCCGCCTGCTCGACCGCCGTGGCCAGCGCCGCGCGGTCATCCCCCGCCAGCAAGGCCCCAAGACCCTGCCCCTGCCCGCTCCCTTCCCCGGCAACCAGACCGCCCGCCGGAGGCTCCTCGCCGCCCGCAAGCTGATTCCCATCGTCATCATCGGCGGCGGCAATATCGTCGCGCTTGAAATACAGCTCGAACGCTTCGTCAAACAGCGCCTTCTCATCCGGCGTCTTGGCGAGGATCAGCCCCAGCGTGTCCTTCAGCACCGCGCGGTCCGAGAACCCGACAATCTCGACCGCCCGCGCCGCATCAATCCCCTCGGCGGCCGAAACCCGCAGCCCCGCCCCGCGCGCCACCTGCAGGAACCGCCGCAGCGGCTCGCTCGCCGGTGCTGTCGTGCCATCCGCCATCACGACACGCCCGCTACTTCAGGACACTGACGTCGTCGCCATTCACCAGGTCCGGCACCGTCCATCCCTTCGTATCGTATTCCGCCATGCATTGGTCCGCGAACCCCTTCCACCGATCGGCATTCCCTGACGCCATGGCATCGAACAGCGCATAGCGCCTGATCTCCTCATGGCTGCCGGCGTAGTTGATCTCATACAACTCATGCCGCCCACCGAACTCGCTGCCGACGGCATCCCAGAGCAGCTTCATCAGCTTCACCCGCTCCACCGCCGAAACCCCGCCCGATCCCCGCACATAGCGGTCCAGATAGGGCCGCAGCTCCGGCGTCTCGAAGTCGCTTGCATGCGAATTCAGGTAGATCAGGCTGCTCGCCACCGTCTTCTCGATCAGGTTTTTCACCTGCACATACGCCTCCGGCGCCAGCACCGTATAGGCCAGTGCCGTCTCCCCACTCGGCAGCACATACCCCTCCGTCCACGGCACCGCCGTCCGCGCCATGGTGTCCGACAGGCTCCACATCATGTTCCGCCAGGCGATCACCTCGCCCAGGTTCGCCTCCACGCCACGGAACCCCCGTGTCCCCGCCATCTCGGTCGCCTTCAGGAACAGCCCCGCGATGAAATCGAGCTTCACCCCGAGCCGCGTGCTGCCCTGCAGGAACGCCCGCGGCACGAACCCGGTGCGCGGGAAGAAATTGTTGGCCTTCTCGATGTCGCCATGGACGAACACGTTCTCCCACGGCACCAGCACGTCATCCATGATGAAGATCGCGTCGTTCTCATCCAGCCGGCTGGACAGCGGATAGTCGAACGGACTGCCCAGCACCGCCGCCCGCTGCTCGTTGGAGGTGCGGCAGATCAGCTTCACCCCCGGCGCATTGGTCGGCACCATGAACACCAGCGCGTACGCCTTGTCCTGCACCGGCAGCAGCCCGTGATGCGCGACAAACGTGAAAT
>DASQVN010000541.1:0-5575 GCA_035640755.1 Rhodopila sp. | reverse complement strand
CCGGAATGAGGCAGGCTCCCACTTGTCGAACTTCGCCGACAGTTCCCGCACCGCCACGTCGCCGCGGTCGGCGATGTCCTCCAGGATCGCCTCGACGGTCTGCCGCACCTTGCGGTCGGCTTCGGTTTTCTCGGCCTCTGTGGCACCGTGCTTGAGGATGCGGATCATGGGCTGGCCCCCAGTGATGTCCCGAGTCATGCTCAGGGGGCGATAGGCGCGCCGATGGATTTGCGCAAGCGCGTGATGACCGGAGGCGCCGCTGCCGGAGGTCTGAATCACGCGCTCATTCAAGCCGGACGTCACGCCCGGTACGCGGCCTCCGGGATCTTCGCCAGCTCCGAGCCATGCACCTTGTCCGGCGCCAGGCCGTAGAAGTGCTGGAAGCTCATGATCAGCGGCCGCCACTTGTCCGGGTCGATGCGGTCCGGCTCGCCGTCCATCAGGATGTCCATGCTCGCGTGCACCTTGCGCACTTTGACCTGCAGCGCGAGGCCGCGGCCGCGCCCGGCGGGATCGGACTCGGCAATCGGATGCGCCGCTTCCAGCTCCGCTTCCATGTGCACCGGGCATTCCAGGGCGCGCGGCGGGCGCACGGTCAGCGACCGCACCGGGGTCAGGCCGGCCGCGCCGAATTTGTCGCCCAGATGGCGGTAGCCCCGCCGCAGCTTGCCTTCCGGCACCGGGTTGCTGCCGGTGGTGCGGGCAATACGGTCCACCTGGCCGGCCATCGCGTCGGACGGCAGGTTCAGTACGCACTCGCCCGTCCGCAGCAGGTTCTGCGTCGTCTTTGACACGGTCGCCAGCCCCAGCACGCAGCGCTGACCAAGCCACCAGGCCGAGGACATCGGGGCGAGGTTGGCACTCCCGTCCTCGTTCAGCGTGCTGATGAGGACGACGGGGGTGCCGAAATACAGGATGGCGGGTTGGGTTACCTGGTGCATGGCGCTGTCTCCATTCAGTCTCAGCGCCCAGGTAGCGCAGCCTTGGCCGCCGCGCCTTCCGCCCCTTGCCGCGACTCGTTCGGGCGCACGAGCCAGGCTGCCATGCCGGCGGCGAGCACCAGCAGGGCAGCAGCCAGCAGGAACACGCCACCGGCGCCATGGATCGACAGCCCGCCCAACAGCGCCACACCGATCGCCCCGCCGGCCTGGCGCACCGCGTTCAGCACCCCGGCCGCGACGCCGGCCCGCGCGCGGGGCACGCTGCCAAGCAACGTGGCGGTCATCACCGGCACGGTGATGCCGATCCCCGACGGCAGCACGACGAGCCCGAGCAGGATCACGGCATACGGGGTGGCAGGCCCAAGCCCCGCCAGGATGGCGCCGCCCGATGCAGCAATCAGCAGCCCGAGGCTCATGGTCGCGGCCGCCCCGAGCGCAGCCCCGATCCGCTTGGCGAGCATGTTGGCGATGCCAAGCACCACCGGCAGCGGCAGGAACGCGATGCCCGCGCGCCAGGCAGGCCAGTGCCTTGCCTGCTGGAAATAGAGGCCAAGGACAAACACGCAGCCGTACAGGGTCAGGTTCAGCAGGAAGCCGACCGCGATCGTCCCGCTGAACGTGCGGGAGCGGAACAAGGCCAGCGGCAGCATGGGATGCGGGTGGCGCCTTTCCACGGCGATCAGCGCCGCAATGGCAAGCGCGGAAACCGCCACTCCGGCGCGGATGATCGGCGAGGACCAGCCGAGCGAATGCCCCTGGATCGTGCATGCGGTAAGGCTGAGCAGGACAACCACGGCGAGAACAAGTCCGCCGGCATCGATCCGCCTGCCCGTGCCCGCGGCGTCCGTGCCCTCTGTGGACAGGCCGCGCTCCGCCAGCCAGAGGCCAACGCCGCCGATCGGCAGGTTGATCAGGAAAATCCCCCGCCAGCCCAACAGATCGACGATGATGCCGCCGAGCAGCGGCCCCGCCGCCAGGCCGACGCTGCCGGCTGCGGTCCACATGCCGACGCCCCAGGCCCGCAGTGCCGGATCGTCGCCGCACGCCTTGTCCAGTAGGGCCAGGCTGGCCGGCACCAGGGCCGCGGCGCCGGCGCCCTGCAGCACGCGCGCGGCGATCAGCATCCCGGCATCAGGCGCCATGCCACACAGGACCGAGGCCCCGGTGAACAGTGCAAGCCCCAGCAGGAACACAAGGCGCGCGCCGACCCGGTCGCTCAGCGCGCCGGCCGACAGCAGCAACGAGGCAAACGCCAGCGCATAGCCATCCACCACCCATTGCAGGCCGAGCAGCCCGGTGTGCAGGCGGGTTTCGATGGTTGCAAGGGCAACGTTGATGATCGAGACATCAAGCTGGACAAGAACGAACGCCAGGCTTGTGGTGAAAACGGCAAGGCCGATTGGTGCGGTTCTCATGTCCCCGAAACTGGGCGTCCGCCGGCCCGATGTCGCGCCGGATCAGTTCGCTCCCGACCGAACCGCCGCGGCGGGAATTTTCGGACCGCGCGGCACAACGCTGGCGGGGCGCAGCGCGAGCCCGGCGGCCACCAGCATCAGCACCATGCCGACCGCCTCGCCCCAGTCGAGCTTCTCGCCGAAGAAGGCGCAGCCGATGGCCACCGCAATGACCGGGGAGATGAAGGCATAGGTGCCCGGCCGGCTGGCGCCCCAGTCGCGCACCAGCAGGAAGTACATCGTGGTGGACAGCAGCGCCCCCGGCCCCAGCAGGTACAGCCAGGCGAGGAAGGCGGGCCATCCCCAGTGCAGCCGCATCGACTCCCACGCGCCCGGTTCCACGCCCAGCGCCCCCAGCAGCAGCACCAGGCCGCCGATCAGGTCCGTCAGCCCGGCGAGCTGCACCGGCTCCAGCGTGCGCATCATCGGCCGGGTCATGACCGACCCGGCGGTGTAGCAGAGACAGCCGATGATGACCCCGGCCGCGCCGACCAGTTCCCACACATCGAACGCGCCGGCCAGCGCGGCCGGCCCGAACAGCATCAGCACGCCGATGACACCGACCGTCAGCGCCGCGATGCGCCGGGGCGTGAAGCTCTCCTGCCCGGCGATCACGGCAAACACCAGCAGGGCGATGGGCGTCAGCGCGGAGCTGATCACCGCGGCAAGTCCCGCCGTGATGGTCTTCAGCCCGTACAGCTGGATCACCTGGTTCAACGTCACCATCAGCACCGAGACCGCGAGCAGGCGCAGGTTCAGCCGCGGCGGCGGCAGAACCCGCTGGCCCCGCATCCGGCGGATGCCCAGAAGGATCGCCCCGGCGAGGCTCCAGCGCAGGCCCGCGAAGACACCCGGTGAGACGGTTTCGATGCCGACCTTCATTGCCAGCCACGTCGTGCCCCAGACGAAACATATAAAGGCGAACATCGCCCGCTGGACCGCGGTTGAGGAGGTATTCATGGACCTGCTTGATTGCTGCCGAGGGCGCCTGTGCACCCGCGCACGTGTTAGCCCGTCACGTGCCTCTGTTGCCGCGCCGAAGCGGAATGGCGCATATGCGTCACGGTGCTCCGTACGCGCTTGCCTATCGGTGCGAGGCCAACCAGCGTGCCCGGCCCGGGTGCTCAGCGCCGCGCCGCCGCCTTCGTCCGCGCGAACCGGTACAGCCGGAACGGCTTGGGATCGACGGTCGGCGCATCACCCGCCACCAGATCCGCCATCAGCCGCCCCGCCCCCGGCCCGATGCCGAACCCATGGCCGGAGAACCCAGTGGCGATGTAGAACCCCGGCATATGCGCCACCCGATCGATCACCGGCACCGCGTCGGGCGTCACGTCGATCATCCCGCCCCAGCTCTCTGCGATCTGCATGCCCGCAAACACCGGAAACGCCTTCCCGAGCTCGGTCCGCGCCTCCTCCAGGAGGCCCTGCTTCGGCTGCGGGTCCAGCACGCGCACCGCCTCGAACGGCGTCACCTGGTCCAGCGACCAGCGCCGCGCAGTGCGGAGTTCCGCCCACGACCGGCTGCCCAGGCGCAGCCGGATTTCATGGCGGTTATGGACCAGCCGCGGCAGGAAGTCCGAAAACAAGCGCAGATGGTCCGGCGTGATCTCCGCCGTGTTCGCGTTCCGCCGCGCCACCGAGTAGCCGCCGTCCATCCGCTTGCGGAACGCGAACACCGACCCCGCCGCGCTGATCTCCGGCCCGCCTGCCAGCGGCCGCGTGCGGAACACCGACCCCAGCACCTTGAGCTGCGGCAGATCGAGCCCCGCATTGCCGGCGAACAGCCTTGACCACGCCCCACCCGCCAGCACTGCCGCCTGGCACATGATCCGCCCCCGCTCGGTCACCACCGCCGAGACCCGCCCGGCGGTGCGCTCGATACCCCGCACTGCGGTGTCGGTGAAGATCTGCGCCCCCCTCTCGCGTGCCGCCTCGGCAATCGCCGGGGCGGCGAGCGCGGGTTCCGCCTTGCCGTCCGTCGGCGTGTGCATCCCGGCAATGAAGCGCCGTGTGGCGCCGGGCATGACGGCCTCCAGCGCCTCGCCCCGCAGCAGCCGAGCATCCACCTGGTACTGGCGCGCCTGGCCGAACCAGGCTTCCTGCGCGGCGATCTCGGCCTCGGTCTGGCAGAGATACATGATGCCGCACTCGCGGAACCCGGTCTCCCGCGTCGTGCGCCGGTTCATGTCGCGCCACAGCCGCAGGCTTTCCATCGCCAGGGGAATCTCCGCCTCATCCCGCCCCATGGTGCGGCACCAGCCCCAGTTGCGGCTCGACTGTTCTCCGCCGATCCGCCCCTTCTCGCATAACGCAACGGAGATGCCCTTTTCCGCCAGGAACAGCGCGGTGGAGACGCCAATGATGCCGCCGCCGATCACGACGACATCGGCATGGTCCGGCAGGGTCGGGTCGGAGGCGACGGGAACGACGGGCGGGGACATCGGCAGTCGCTCAGACGGTGACGAAGGCTCCCAGTTTGGCGCGAACCTCGGCTGCTGTCGCCCGGTTGATGCGCGCGCCAGCGGATATGATCGGCCGCGCGAGGATATCGATGCTGCGGATGTGGCTCAGCAGGATTTCGCCTGCGACCGGCAGCCCCTCGGACAGCACCACGCTGGTGGGGAAGGGACGCACCCGGGACGTGATCGGGCAGACCACCGCGAACCCCGTCATCTCGGTGAACTCCGCCGCGGACACGACAAGGGCGGGACGGCGCCCGGCCTGTTCCCGCCCCTTGCTTGGGTCGAACTCCGTCCAGATCAGGTCCCCCGCCTCCGGAACATAGGCAGGTTCCGTCACTCCTCGACCACCTCGCGCCCGCGGTCCGGCCCCCAGTCATAGGCATCGGCGTACAACGACCGCCATTCCGCAGCCGACTTCCCGGCGAACAAATCCTTCAGCCGGTAGACCGGCCGCGCCGGCCGGATCGTGATGACATCCGCCTGTGCGTCGATATCCAAGCGGTCCCCTTCATGCAGGCCCAACTCACCTGCAATATCCGTCGGAAAGCGTATGGCCAGGCTCTTGCCCCACCGGCCGACAATCGCGAGCGACATGGTTTTGTCCCCCTTCGGGATATCCATTTAATATCCCCGCCCTGTTTTGCCAACCCCTTTCTTAACAGGATACGTTCCCCCGAGAGACGAGACGGGGACAAACCACAGCATGACATGGCGC
>DASQVN010000540.1:0-2920 GCA_035640755.1 Rhodopila sp. | reverse complement strand
TCATACCGCTCGATTACCAAGACAGACAGAGCGGCACGCCGTCCTACAAGTCGGTGCCGGTTCGCGTTCAAAAGGCTGCTTGACGAGATCCCTGCCCCGCGCCGCGTATAACATCGTCTCGCCTGTCGCGCATAGCCCGTTCACAGGGGACAGCGGGCGATCACGCCTTGATCAGATCGTGAATCCCGCCCATGCCTTGGTGAAAATGGCCCGCGCCATTAACTGGCGGTTCCTCGAGGACACGTTCGAGGCGGTCTACACCGACGACCCCGGCCAGGCATCGCTGCGCCAGACTCGTGCGGTCGCGCCGCGCCACCCGGCCGCGGATCTGCCGTTGGTTGATGGTCCATGATGCACCTCTCCTGCGGAAATCGTCCGCTTACGAGGTGTCCCAATCAACCGTGCAGCGGGGAGACAATCCGACTGTCCGGCGGGACAGGGCCGGCCCAGACGAAGGTATACCTGTCGTTATCCGGGGCGGTATTGGCGTCTTCCACAAGCGCAATAGAAGGGGCGGCGACTGCGTGGCAAATAATGGCCGAACGCTCCACAGGGTAGAGGGAAGTGGGTATGCGATCTCTGATTCCGTCACTCGGGCTATCGTCGGCCTTACGAGACAGCGGCGCAAAACACGGGCCGACTTCCGCGCCAAGGATGTCGCCTTCTGACGCAAGCCGATGGGTCCTCCATTAATAGGCAGCTCCGATCAATGCGGAAGCTTTCTTGTCATTCTCCTCTGCACGCACACATGCCAAGTGTTCTCGCGCTCCTCACGATTCACGGGAGACAGAAGTGAGTGATGAGACAAAGCGGCCTGCTCTGACGCACGCGTCCGGCGCGGCAATTGCATCCAGACCGTCGGGCAGCGCGGGCACGTACCCGCTCGATGTTCCTCGGCGTGCATATGCCGTTCCTGCATAGTCCGGTGAACAGAGCGAATTGGTTTTTGCCCGTTCTACTCGCCAGATTGTCTTGCACGAAGTCAGGCTATTCCGCCGGCTTCGAAGTGGGAGAACCTCGATGAAATCCTTCATCCTTGCTGCCATCGCAGTGATCAGTCTCGGCATGGGCGTTGCCAATGCGGCAGCGGCACAGTCCGGCCAGGCGCAAACGTCTTCGGCTCAGCACACCCAGACGCACCGGCCCAACTACTATAACTGGCTGGAAGGCGGTGGCGGGTGATGCGGTCAATCATTAGCGGGTCTTCGCAGAAGGCCGGGCGTTGCAGGGCTTTTGACGCGGTAGAGGAGTGACATCTGATGAGTGGGTCCGCCATGGCTTCGGCGCTGCCGAATATCACTCCTGAGGCCAGCCTCTCGCGATATCTGCGGGAGATCCGCAGCCTGCCCTTGCTTTCGCCCGAACAGGAAGCGGCACTCGCCCGTGGCTGGCGTGATGGCGAGGACATCGAAGCCGCGCACAAGCTCGTCACCTCGCATCTGCGGCTCGTGGCGAAGATCGCCGTAGGCTATCGCGGCTACGGTCTACCCGTCGGCGAGCTGATCAGCGAAGGCAACATTGGCTTGATGCGGGCGGTCAGCCGATTTGATCCGGACCGCGGCTTCCGCTTTGCGACGTATGCCATGTGGTGGATACGGGCGGCGATTCAGGAGCATATCCTGCATTCCTCGTCTCTGGTAAAGATGGGCACCACCCGCGCGCAGAAGACGCTGTTCTTCAATCTGCGCCGGCTGAAGGGCCAGATGCAGGCGCTCGAGAGCGGCGATCTGCAACCTGAACAGGTGGCAAGGATTGCCCGGATGCTCGACGTGCCGGAACAGGATGTGATCAACATGAACCGCCGCCTGGGGGCACCCGACTACAGTCTGAATGCCCCCGTGTCCGCTGACGGCGACGGCGAGTGGCAGGACTGGCTGGTGGACGAGAGCGAAACCCAGGAGCACATCCTGGCCGACCGCGAGGAGCTGAGCAACCGCCGGGCCCTGCTGCCTGACGCGCTGAAGGCGTTGAACGACCGCGAACGTCACATCCTGGCCGAGCGCCGATTGAAGGACACGCCGACAACGCTTGAGGAACTGTCCGAGAAATACGGCATCTCGCGCGAGCGTGTGCGTCAGATCGAGGCCCGCGCTTTCGGGAAACTGCAGAAACTGATGAAGGCCCAGATCACGGGGAAGCGCCGAGAGCGCCGCGATGCCGCGTGCAACGATCACATGAGCGCGTGCACATGACGAACAATGCGTCATGGCAGCATCAGGTGCTGTTCCGAAGCCGGGCCGCCGGCTTCCAACCTTGCGTTCTGTTTGACTGCGCATTGAAAGGCTCTGCTGATGGCACCCGCGACCGCACCATATTCGATTGAGGAGCGCATTGTCTGTGGCGTGACCCTTTGGGTCGCCATCCGCGCTCGTGGCACCGAATGGTCATGGCTGACACCGGAAGAGGCAGTTGCGATCGGCCGCGCGTGGCTTGAGAAATATGACCGGATCGAGAAAGCGGCCGGCCGCGTTTCCGGGATCACTACGCCACCCCCTGGCAGCGCGACCACGCCGCTCGGGTGGAAGGAATGACACATGCGTTCCGCGCTGTGGGGTACGACGGTTGGGCTTGCTGCCGTGGCAGCGGTGGCAATCGGGATCGATGCGAGCCAATCCCCGGCGCCTGGTGGCACTCGTCAGGCAGAGCCTCCCGCGTACCGGCCTGTTACCAGCGATCTCATGAACGACGTCATCCAGCCTCGGCATGTGAAACTTTGGCTCGCCGGGAAAAGTCAGAATTGGGCATTCGCCGAATATGAGCGCCACAATATCGGCGGCGCGCTGGCGCGCATGACCCAGGCGATTCCGACCTACAAGAATATGTCCACGGCGAGCCTGGTCGGCAGCTTCGCTACGCCGGAGCTGGCGGACCTCGAGACCGCGATCAAGGCCAGGAATGAAATGGCCTTTGTCCAAGCGTA